>JBDZVK010000001.1:0-30124 GCA_040255725.1 Actinomycetota bacterium | reverse complement strand
GACCTGCCGATGCCCGAGCCGTCCGATTCCCACCCGTCCGAGTCCCACCCGTCCGAGTCCGAGCCGTCCGGGTCCCGGCCGCCCGGGTCCCACCCGTCCGAGTCCCACCCGGCCCGCGTCCTGGTCGTCGACGACGAGGAGCACATCACCGAGATGGTCGCGATGGGCCTGGGCTACGCGGGCTTCGAGGTCGAGCGGGCCGCGACGGGGCGCGAAGCGCTCGATGCGGTGGTGCGCGACCCACCCCAGATCATGATCCTCGACGTGATGTTGGGCGACCTCGACGGGTTCGAGGTCGCCAAGAGGCTCCGCCGCGACGAAGGCGCCGCCACACGGATCCCGATCATCTTCCTCACCGCCCGGGACACCACCCGGGACAAGATCACCGGCCTGCGCCTGGGCAGCGACGACTACGTGACCAAGCCCTTCAGCATCGAAGAGCTCATCGAACGGGTCAAGGCCGTGCTGCGACGCACGTCGGGCGCCGGGCCGGGTGAGAGCAAGGTCTCGTTCGCGGACCTCGTGCTCGACACCGAGACCCGCGACGTGTGGCGCGACGGTCGCTTCATCGAGCTCACCCCGACCGAGTTCCGCCTGCTGCACTACCTGCTCACCAACGCCCGTCGGGTGCTCACCCGCAGCCAGATCCTGGACGCCGTGTGGGACTACGACTTCGCCGGCAACGCCAGCGTGCTCGAGACCTACATCAGCTACCTGCGCGGCAAGGTCGACGCCACCGACCCACCGCTGATCCACACGATCCGGGGCGTCGGCTACAGCCTGCGGCTTCCCCGGTGACGCAGGCGGCCCGCGCCGTCGAACTCCCATCGAACACTGCGTCGATTCCGAGCCTGCTCTGAGCATCACGGCGAATGCTGACGATTCCTCGACCCCACCGAAGGAGCCGCCCGATGTCCCGACACGACCTCCGAACACCCGACCCGGGCCCTGACCCGCGACCGACCCCGTCGGGGAGCGCCCGGCGTCTCCCCATCGCCGGAGCACTCGGCGCACTTGCAGTGGTCGCCGCCGCGCTGTTCGTCGTGACGGCCGGCTCGTCGTCGAGCGGGGCCGCTGCGGCCGCCTCACCGACCACCCGGAACGGCACCGGCGGGCAGAAGACCGGAGCGATCGGATCCGCCCCCGACCCAAGCGGGATCCGCGGCGTGGTCACCGCGATCGACGGGAAGACCCTGACCGTCGACGGGCGGCCCGAGCCCCGTGCGCGTCGCGGACCGGACGGGAAGGGCGGACCGGCCACGCCGGACCGTTCCGGCGCCCGGGCCGAACGCCGGCCGACCGTCGGCTCCACGGTCACCGCGACCGACGCGACGAAGATCGTCGAGGTGACCGACGGCGCCGTCTCGGACCTCGCCGAAGGAGACCTCGTCGTTGTGCTCGGCAAGTCGTCGGACGGCACCGTGGCCGCGAAGCGGATCGTCCGGACCGAGCGCGAACTTCTCGCCGCCGACCGGCGCGGGCCACAGGGCCGGCCGGAAGGCATGCCGAACCGGGCCCGGAACGGAGAGAACCACGCAGCGGCGAAGCGCGGACGCCGGGGCCCACACGGGCGACCCGTCATCGGCACGGTGACCAGCGTCGACGGCTCGACGGTGACGATCCGGACGGCCCCGGGTGACACCGTGAAGGTCACGACCACGTCGGACACCACGGTCGAGATCACCCGACGGATCGCTCTCTCGTCGATCCGGGTCGGCGACACCGTGCGCGCGATCGGTCACGTGACCGGCACCAGCGTGGCCGCGACCACGCTCGTCGTGGGCGACGGTGCCCCCGTGAGACCGTGCGTGCGTCCGGGCCGGCCCGGGCCTGCGGGCCCGCCGCCCAGCGGGCACTGAACGCGTCGCCTTCTGACCGGTCAACCGGGCGACGGACCGCCTCGATTCGTCTGCGATCGGCCGTTCGTCCGGACGCTCACCCCGCGCAGCGCCGCGTCGACGATCTCTTCGACGTCGCCACGTCGGACGGGGCGATCACCGAAGAGCGAACGGTGCAGGAGGGCGCCGCTGATCAGGTCGAACAGGAGCCCGCCGTCGATGGAACCGATCTCGCCACGGGCGCGGGCTCGTTCGATCACCTCGGTCAGGATCCCACGCCGTTCGGTGTGGAAACGCTTCAGCAGCTCGGTCAGTTCGGGATTCACTCTCGCTTCGACGAGCACCTGGCCCAGGAGCCGGGCACCGGGCGAGTCCTGCTTCGACCGGAACCTGCCCCACAGCCATGCGACCAGATCGCCCTCGAGCGTGCCGGTGTCGGGCACGCCCCGGTCGGCCATCACCCGTTCGGCCGCGGCCACGAGCAGATCCTCCCGGGTCGGCCAGCGGCGGTAGATGGTCGCCTTGCCGACGCCCGCACGGGTGGCCACCGCCTCGACGCTGAACCCGGCGAACCCGTTCGCCTCGATCACCTCGAACACCGCCGCGATGATCGCCTCGTCGGCGGCGGGGTCACGTGGCCTCCCCGATCGGCGACCCCGCTGGAGGATCGCGTCGGTCACGGTTTCTCCACGATCACGAGGTCCGGGTCGACACCTTCGGGGCCCGTCGCATCGCCGTGACCGCGTCGGCCGTCGGCGTCGGCGGTCTGGGAGGCGCGCCCCGCGTCCCGACCACTCGTACCGGGTTCGGCACCGGCGTCGTCAGGCGTCCCTACGGCGTCGGGGTCGGTGCCACGCGAGGGCAGGAAGGCGAAGACGACCGCGGCGCCGACGAGCGCCACCGCTGCGCCGACCAGCAGCGCGCCCCCGAAACCATCGACGAACGCGGACTGTGCGGCGTGGATCACCGATCGGCCGAGCGGACCGTCGGCGCCACCGGGCAGGTGCTCGGCCACCTCGAACGCCGCGCCGAGCTGCTGGTGGATCGCGTCGATCGCGCTCTGCGCCTGTGCGGCGGTCGCCCCACCGCCGGCCGCGGCCTTGCCCAGGATCGTGCCGTGCAGGTTGGTCAGCACATTGGGTCGATACACCGAGGCGAGGACCGAACCGATCACCGCGACGCCGAGCGCGCCGCCGACCTGCCGGGTCGTGTCGTTCATCGCCGAGCCCACCCCGGCCTTCTCGCGTGGGATCGCGCCCATGATCGACTCGGTGGCCGGCGCCATGGTCAAGCCCATGCCGCTCGCGAGCACCAGCATCGGGTACAGCAGATCCCAGTAGTCCGAGCCCATGGTCAGTCGGCTCATCCAGGCCAGGCCGATCGCGGCGAGCACCAGGCCGGCGCCGACGACGACCTTGGTGCCGACGCGTTCGACGATCCGCGCCGAGATCGGCCCGAGGATCAGCAACGGCACCGCGATCGGCGTCATCGCCAGGCCGGCCTTCAGCGGGCTGTAGCCCATCACGAACTGCAGCTGCTGGGTGATGATGAAGCTCGACCCGAACATGGCGAAGAACACGAGCGTCATCCCGGCGTTGGCCGCGCTGAAACGCGCGCTGGTGAAGAATCCCATCTCGAGCATCGGGTGATCGCTGTGCAGTTCCCAGGCGACGAACACGCCCATGAGGGCCGATCCGACGACGAACGCTCCCAGGATTCCCGGTGCGGTCCACCCCCACGACGGGGCCTGGATGAGTCCCCAGAGCACCGTGACGAGCGCGGCGATCGACAACAGCGCGCCGATCGGGTCGATCCTGGGACGGCTCGGGTCCTTGGACCGCGGCAGCAGGTAGTGCCCCGACACGAGCGCCAGCGCACACACCGGAATGTTGATCAGGAACACCGATCCCCACCAGAAGTGCGCCAGCAGCACGCCCCCGAGGATCGGGCCGAAAACGATGCCCGACGCGGCGACGCCGGCCCAAACACCGATCGCCCGACCCCGCTCGACCGGGTCGTGGAAGATGTTGGTGAGCAACGACAGCGTCGCCGGCATGATCATCGCCCCACCCACGCCCATGACCATCCGGAACGAGATCAGCATCGCCGACGAGCGGGCGAACGCGGCGGCGACCGACCCGGCGACGAACACGGCCAGGCCGAGCTGCAGGAAGCCCTTGCGGCCGAACCGGTCGCCGAGGCTGCCCATGGTGAGGATGAGGCCGGCGAACACGATCACGTAGCCGTCGACGATCCACTGGAGTTGGCTGTTGGAGGCGTTCAGGTCCTCCGACAGGTGCGGCAGTGCCACGTTCAGGATGGTGTTGTCCATCCCGATGATGACCAGGCTGAGCGACAGCACGGCGAGCGAGAGCCAACGACGCCGGTACAGGGTCGCTTCGTCGATCTCGACCATCGATCACATCCAGGCTCGTCGGAGAACTGCGAACTCGCGCAATGTAGAACGCAGCCGTATCGAAACGCAACCGGCTCATATGTGGGATCGGTCACGCCAGGCGTGACCGTCGGCGACGTCGGTCAGGCGCCGGTGCTGGTGATGCAACCGACCGCCGCCTCCATGACCTTCTTCTCGAGGTCGGGCGGCAGGGTCCCGGTCGATCCCGCGCTCATCAGTTCGCCGAGATCGATCTCGCCTTCGACGGCGTTCCAGATGCAGGTGCAGGTGTCGGCCGACTGGCCGCCGTTCTGACACGACGCCATGAAGGCGTCGCGGGCGGCCGCGGGCAGACTTCCCGATCCCCCCGGCGACGGTTCGGTCGTGTCGGGTGGCTCGGTCGTGGTGGTGGTCGTGGTGGCCTCGGTGGTGGTCGTCGCCTCGACGGTCGTGGTCGGCGCCGGTGTGGTCGCCACCGTCGTGCGTGGCGGGAGCGCCTCGAGAACCGCGTCGCTCGAGGCGCCACAGCCGGTGAGCCCGGCGACCAGGGCGATCGCGGCGACGGCCCCGGCTGCGGCGGCGAACCTGCTCGAACGCTTCATCGGGGGGTCCTCGTTCCGTCGACGTCGTGCGGTCGGGCGCATGGCACGAGCACCATCCGCCCCTCGTTCGCCACAGCGTACCCGAACCGGAAGACCGCCGCCGTGCGATAGATCGGTCCCGCCCGACCCCGTTCAGGCACGGTCCCGGAGCATCCGGGTCACCGCTGCCCCGTCCGCACTCCCGTTCGTCGCCCGCATGACCTGGCCGACGAAGAAGCCCGTCAGCTTGCCGCGGGTCTTGTCGTCGCCGGTGCGGAACCGCTCCCATTCCTCCGGATGCTGCGCGACGATCTCGTCGAGCGTGGTGGAGAGCGCGTCGTCGGACATCGCCTCGAACCCGAGCGTGCGGGCGATGTCGGCCGGGGTTCCGCCCTCGTCGAGCAGGACGGCCAGTACCTTCTTCGCCTGGGTCGCGGTCAGCTCGCCGGCGACCTCCATGGCGACGAGTGCGGCGACCGCGGCCACGTCGACCGCGGTCGGATCGACCTCGCCGAGATGCTGCTCCACGTACACCAGCACGCGGTCGCCCGGGGCGCCCGCGTCGATCAGGGCGAGCGCGAGGTCGTCGGCGCCGCGTTCGACGACGACGCCGACCGCGTGGGACTGCTCCGGCGTCACGCCGGCCGCTTCGGCCAACCGCTCACGACGCTGGGCCGGGAGCAGGGGCAGCGACGCGCGGATCTGCTCGATCCATGCCTCGTCGGGCTCCAGGGGCACCAGGTCGGGTTCGGGGAAGTAGCGGTAGTCGTCCGCGTCCTCTTTGACCCGCATCGTCGCGGTCCGCCCGGTCTGTTCGTCCCAAAGCCGGGTCTCCTGGCGGATCGTCTCACCGGCGGCGAGCGCATCGACCTGCCGGCGGGCCTCGTGGTCGACGGCCCGACCCAGCGACCGCAGCGAGTTCAGGTTCTTGATCTCACAGCGGGTGCCGAAGGGCTCACCCGGCCGGTGCACCGACACGTTCGCGTCGACCCGCATCGAGCCTTCCTCCATGCGGCCGTCCGACACGCCCGTGGCCACGAGGATCGCCCGCAATTCCGACGCGTAGGCGCGGGCCTCTTCCGATGAAGCGATGTCGGGTCGGGACACGATCTCGAGCAGCGGCACCCCGGCGCGGTTGTAGTCGACGAGCGAATGGTCGGCACCGGAGATCCGCCCGGACCCGCCGACGTGGGTCGACTTGCCGGTGTCCTCCTCGAGGTGCGCCCGTTCGATGCCGATCCGCTTGCCCGAGGGCAGTTCCAGCCAGCCGTCGACGTCGATGGGACGGTCGTACTGGGAGATCTGGAAGTCCTTGGGCATGTCCGGGTAGAAGTAGTTCTTCCGGGCGAACACCGACGGCTGGACGGTGCAGTTCAGAGCGAGCCCGAGCCGGATCGCCAACTCGACCGCCCGCTTGTTCAGCACCGGCAGCGAACCGGGCAACCCGAGCGTGACCGGGTCGATGTTGGTGTTGGGCGCCGCGCCGTATGCGTTGGGCGCGCCGGAGAACATCTTGGTCGCCGTCGCCAACTCCGCGTGGACCTCGAGGCCCACGACCATCACGTACCCGTCGGGAAGGACGCCTTCGTCGCTCATCGATCGCCCTCCTCGATGGCCGCGGCGGCCCGGAACATCGGCACCTCGCCGAGCGCGGGAGCGAGGACCTGCACGCCGACGGGCAGGCCGTCGCCACCGACGCCGAAGGGCACCGACATGGCCGGATGACCGGCGAGGTTCGACGGGATCGTGCACACGTCGTTCAGGTACATCGCCAACGGGTCGGTCGTGGCACCCAGCTCGAACGCGGTGGTCGGTGACGTCGGGGTGAGCAGCACGTCGAAATCGGCGTACGCCCGCTCGAACGCCCGGCAGATCAGCGTGCGGACCTGGAGCGCCTTGCCGTAGTAGGCGTCGTAGTAGCCCGCGGACAGCGCGTAGGTGCCCAACATGATGCGACGCTTGACCTCGGGACCGAACCCCGCGGTGCGGGTCGCGACCATCATCTCGGCGGTCGTCGGGGCGTCGACGCGCAAGCCGTAGCGGACCCCGTCGAAGCGGGCCAGGTTGCTCGACGCCTCGGCCGGTGCGATCAGGTAGTACGCGGAGAGTCCGTAGGCCAGCTCGGGGATCGCCACCTCCCCCACCTTCGCCCCGGCGGCCGACAACGCCTCCGCGGCGGCGCGGACCCGTGCCGCCACGTCGCCGGCGATGCCGTCGCCCAGCAGGTCGGTCACCACGCCGACGCGCAGGCCGTCGACCCCGTCGTCCAGGTGAGCGGAGATCTCCGGCGCCTCTTCGGGAATCGACGTGGAGTCACGACCGTCGTGTCCACCGATCGTCTCGAGCAGCAACGCCGCATCGGCGACGTCGGCGGCGAACGGGCCGATCTGGTCGAGGCTCGAGGCGAATGCGACCAGCCCGTACCGGCTCACAGCCCCGTAGGTGGGCTTCACGCCCACCACCCCGCACAGCGCCGCGGGTTGACGGATCGAGCCACCGGTGTCACTGCCCAGCGCGAGCGGCGCGAACCCGGCGGCGACCGCGGCGGCGCTGCCGCCGGAGGAACCTCCCGGCACCCGGGAGGGGTCGCGTGGGTTGCGGGTCGGACCGAACGCCGAGTTCTCACACGATGATCCCATGGCGAACTCGTCCATGTTCGCCTTGCCGAGTGTCACCGCTCCCGCGGCGCGTAGGCGCTCGACGACGGTCGCGTCGTACGGCGGCTTCCAACCCTCGAGGATCTTCGACGCGCAGGTCGTCGCGACGCCGCGGGTGCACAGGTTGTCCTTCAGCGCGACCGGCACCCCGGCGAGCGGTCCGGGGTCGGCGCCGGCGGAGACCTTGGCATCGACCGCTTCGGCGTCGGCGAGCGCCTGTTCGGCGGTCACGGTGAGGAATGCGTGCACGGTTTCGTCGCGGGTCGCGAGCCCGTCCAGGTGCGCCTCGGCGACCTCGAGTGCGGTGATGCGTCCGGCGGCGACCGCCTCGGCGATCGCCCGGGCGCCGAGCGGGATCACCGGTTCGTCCGCGTCGCTCACGGCTCGCCTCCCAGGATCGCCGGCACCTCGAAGCGGTCGTTCACGACCGCGGGCGCCGCGGCGAGAACCTCGTCACGGTCCAGCGTGGGGCCGACGACGTCGTCACGCCAGACGTTGCGCAGCGGCAGCGGGTGCGTCGTCGGCTCGACGCCGTCGAGTTCCAGCGTCTCGACGTCGGCGGCATGGTCGAGCACGGCCGCGAGCTGCCGGGTCATGGTCGTGAGTTCGTCGTCGTCGAGCGCGAGGTTCGCCAGTCGCGCCACGTGCGCGACGTCGTCCCGGGAGATGCGTTCGGTCACGGGCGACGATCCTATGCGGGCACCGCCGGGGTGGCCCATCCGGGCCGATTCACCCGGGCACCGTCGTCGCCCGGGGCGCCGAGAGCCGCGGCGGTTCCCGGGTGAAGCGGAGCGCGGCGGCGCCGGACAGGTCCGACAACCGCGGGTCGGCGCAGCAGCCGCCTCGGGGTCAGCCCTGCCGAGTGACCCGCTCGGCGAATGCGACCGCTGTCGTCTCGATCAGCTCCGCGTCGTGGTCGAGCGTGGCCACGTGGTAGCTGTTCTCGAGTGTGAGCCGTTCGACCGGTCCCTGCACGTGCTCGGCGATGTAGTCGCTGTCGGTGATCGGGACGACGTGGTCCTGCGGCGAGTTGCACACCAGGACCGGGCACGAGATGGCGGCGATCGCCGCCGCCAGGTCGTCGGCGGCGTCGAACATCGACGCCAGGGGCTTCAGGGGCGTCGCGTCGTAGGAGAGCTCGCGCACGTCGGGCTTCGCGATGTCGGACCCGATCGCGTCCATCACGGTCTCACCGGCGTCGATCATCGACTGCACCAGCTCCCTGATGCCCGGAGGTTCGGTGGCCAGGGCGTTGACGAACACCAGGCCGGCGACCTCGGGATGACGTCCACCCAACCAGGCGGTGAGCGCGCCACCCATCGACAACCCGGCGATCACGACCTCATCGGCCCGGGACGCGAGGTCGGCGTAGGCCTCCTCGGCCGCCGCGGCCCAGTCCGACCAGCCCGTTTCGATCATGTCCTCCACGGACGTCCCGTGCCCGGGCAGCAGGGGGAGCTCCACCAGGAACCCGGCCCTGGCGAACGCCTCGGCCAACGGACGCATCGACTGCGGATTCCCGGTGAAGCCGTGGAGGACGAGCACGCCGTGCGGTCCGCCTGCGGTCGACGACCACGGTTCGGCGCCGGGGATGATCGGAGCGGTCATGGCCGGTCACGTTACCGGGTCCGCGAACGCGTCCGTGGGCACGGCCGGCCACCGCACCCTGGGCTGTTCGCCCGAGCGCCGTTCGGCGAACGACGACCGTGAGCCGGCAGAGGGTGTGACCCGTCGGTGCCGGCCGGGCGGCCTCGCCGAGGCATTGACCGCCAGGTCAGGGATTCGACAAGATGGCGGCCGCGATGACCGATCAGCGACACCTCACCGCCCAGGGCCACAAGCGCAAGGCGCAACTTCTCGAGTGCGCCGCGCAACTGTTCGCCGAACACGGCTACGCCGAGACCCGGGTCGCGGACATCGTGCAGGCGGCCGGCGTCGCCAAGGGGCTCTTCTACTGGTACTTCGAGAACAAGGCGGCCCTGTTCACCGAACTGGTGGTGGAGAACCGCGAACGCCTGCGCCGCGCCCAGTACACGGCGATCGACCCGAACGCCACCCCGCTCCGCCAGATCCGACAGGGCACCGAGGCGTCGCTGCTCTACATGGCGGAACGCGCGCCGTTCTTCGCCCTGTTGGAGGTCGAGAACGTCAACCGCGCCTTCGCCGACGTGCTGCGGGTCGGCACCGACATCCACACCGCCGACACCCGTCGACTCATCACCACCGGCATCGAACGCGGTGCCATCCGCGACGACGATCCCGAACTGCTGGCTCTCGGGGTGGTCGGCGCCGTCGGCTACTACGGACACTTCCACCGCACCGGCCGCACCACGATGCCGATCCACGAACTCGCCCATTTCGTCGGTCGGTTCGTGGTGTGCTCACTCGCCGCCGACGAGGAGATCGCACGTCGGGTGCTCGAAGGGGCGCCCCGCCTCGTCCCCGCGGGCGATGGTCCGCTTCGCTAATCTCTGATCGCCCGAAGGCCGCCGAATCGCTCGGCGGACCGCTTCTGGCGACTCAGAGGCCCGCGCCGCGGGACAGCCAACGGAGGACCATCGACGTGCCCCAGTTTCTTTCCGACGAGTGGGTGGCAGCGGCACGGGACATCTACGCCGCGCATGCCACGGACACGCCGCCGACGACGACCCAGGACGTGCAGATCAACCTGGTCGTCAGAGAGGCGCCGTTCGGCGACGGGACCGTCCAGGCGCACCTGGACACGACCGGTGCAGAGCCCGAACTCGATCTCGGCCACATCGACGGTGCCCCCACGACGATCACCACCGACTACGCCACGGCGAAGTCGGTCTTCGTGGAGCAGGATCAACAGGCGGCGATGCAGGCGTTCATGGGCGGTCGGATCCAGATCACCGGCGACATGACGAAGATCATGATGATGATGCAGACGGCGCCCGACCCGGCCGCGGTGGTCATCGCCGAGAAGATCAAGGCCATCACCGACTGACGTGGCGACGCCGGGGGGCCGGCGTCACCGGACGACGATGTTCACCGGACTCCCCTTGGCGACCATGGTGCCCGCAGGCGGGTCGAACGCGACCGGGGTTCCCGACAGGCTCCCCGAGCCGCTCAGGTTGTCGGCGACGAGACCCGCATCCTGGAGTCTCGCGATCGCCTCGGCCACCGTCGACACTCCGTCGAGCGTGGGCACCGCCACCAGGAGCCCGGCCGAGACCACGACCGTCACCGTCGATCCCCGTGGCGCCGAGGTTCCCGGGCCGGGATCGAGACCGATCAGCCCGCCCTTGTCGACATGGGTGTCGAGTCTCGTCGTGACCTTCGGGACCAGGCCGACGTCGCGGAGCGCCGCTTCGGCCTGATCGGGTGACAGACCCGAGACGTCGGGCACGATCCTCGGTTTCGGACCCTTGGAGACCACCAGCGACACCGGAGCACCCTTCTCGATCTTCGTGCCGATCGCCGGATCGGTCGAGATGACGTGTCCGGCGCCGACGTCCTCGGAGAACCGGCTGCTCGGGGTGCCCACCACCAGACCGAGCCCGGAGAGCTTCGAGTTCGCATCGGCCTCGCTCGCACCGGCCAGCGCGCCGGGAATCGTCACCAGGGTCTGTCCGTCGGACACCGTCAAGGTGACCCGGTCGCCTTCGGCGACCCGTTCGCCAGTGGCCGGGTCCACGGCGAGCACCCGCCCGGCGGTCGTGCCGTCGCGGCGGACGTGCCTGGTCGCCACGTCGAAGCCGAGTGCCTCGAGTCGCTGCTCGGCGGCCTTCACGTGCAGTCCCTCGACCGACGGTACGGCGTGCGTGGGGGTGCGTTGGGCCTGCCACACCAGGTACGCCACGGCGCCGCCGCCGACGACGATCACGACGGCGAGGACCGCCCAGGCGGCACGCCATCGTCGGTGGTTGCGCCGGGCGCGTCGCGCTTCGTCCGCTTCCGGCTCGACGGCGAGGTCGGCTGCGCCGGTCGCCGGCGCGGCCGCCGCCTCGACGATCCCCTCATCGGTCGCCTCGGCGACGGCGACTCCTGCGGCACTCGGGAGCGCCCCGGCCGCGTAGCCACTCCCGGTCGACGTCGCTGCACCGCCCGGCCGCCGGTCGATCGGATCGCCCGCCGGTTCGGCGTGTGCCACCGGGTCCGCCGTCCCCGCGCCTCGTCCGGGCGACGCAGCGGACGCCGCTGCCGCACCAGCGGCACCCCCGCCGCCCCGGTCCGCACCCGAGGGGTCGGCGAGTCGCTCGGGCTCCTGTCCGGGGGCCACGATCAGGGTGATGTCGTCGGCGACCGCGGGCTCGTCGGAGCCTGGTACGTCGCGGTGGGGTTCGTCGATCAGCGGCAGCGGCCCGGGCTCGTCGAACGTGTCGGCGACCGCCATGAGAGCGGTCACGAGGCCGGGAGCGTCGAGTCGGGCGTCCGGTTCGACGGTCGTGGCGCGGCTCAGCGGTCCGGCCAGTGCTTCGACGGCGCCCGGGATCTCGGGCGGGCGGTCGAGGCGGGCCATCAGGGTGGCGAGCGGCGTGTCGGCGACGAAGGGCGGGCGCCCGGTCACCGCCTCGATCACGATCAGCGCGAGCGCGTACACGTCTGCTCGCCCGTCGCTGTTGCCGCCGCGGGCCTGCTCGGGTGAGGCGTAGCGTCCGGCGACGAGTTGGGCGCCCATGGGCTGGGTGGACGCGGCCTCGGCGTACGCCCGTGCCAGCCCGAAATCGGTGATCTTCAGCCGACCGTCGTCGGTGAACAACAGGTTCGCCGGATGCAGGTCACGGTGGACCACGCCGCGCTCGTGGGCATAGGCGAGCGCCCGGGCGGCTGCGAGGGCGACCTGGAGGGCCTGGGATGCCGTGAGGGTGACTCCGCGATCGACCATGCGTCGCAGGCCGGCCCTCGGCAGGTACTCGCCCACCACGAAGGGCGCTTCGTCGATGCCCCAGTCGTGGATCATCGCGATGTGCGGATGGCGCAGCGCCGACGCGCCGGCCATCTCGGCCTTGAACCGGCTGACGAACCCGGCCTCGTCCGCCAACGAAGCGGCGAGGAGTTTGACCGCGACGCGCCGACGGAGCCGGACGTCGTCGGCCAGGTAGACCGCGCCCGACGGGCCGGTACCGATCGCCGCGAGCAGCCGGTACCGATTGTCGACGACCAGGCCGATGGCGTCGTGGGACACAGAGGGGGACACTGACCAACCGAGAGTACCGGCGCCGACCCCGATGGGGACGGATACCGACTCCCTTGGGACGGGCGCCGAGACCCGGTGCACAATGGGGTGACGACCATGTCCGAGGATCTCGCCGCCGCTCTCGAAGACGTCCCGCGCCCACCGGACCCCTGGCGGTGGCCTCGGCGGTTGCTGATGGTCTGCGCGCTCGGCGCTGCGATCGCCTTCCTGGTCGTGTCGCTGCAGAAGTCCCCCGAATCGGCGAGTCGACCCGGCGCGGTGACCGACCCGGCGGTGGTGCGCTCGGTTCCCGAACCCGGTGCGCACGTGCTGCGCCAGACCTCGGTGGGGGTCGAGCTGTTGCCGGGCTACGACGGCGAACTCACGATCGACGGCGTCGCGATCCCCGAGGACCAGTTGGACGGCGCCGTCGGACCGGGGAATCCGTCGTATGATCCCAAGCTCGGCATCCGTCCGAACAACCGCAACCGGGTGTTCTTCACGCCCGGTCCCGACAAGGCCATCGACCGGTACCTCACCGGCGAGGTGCACGTGACCGCACGCTTCTGGAACATCGCCGACGGCAGGTCGGCTTCGCGCACGGTCTCATGGGCGTTCTTCGTGAACTGAGTAGGCTGTGATCCCATGGCGAATGCAAAGGCGTGGTCGGAGCGTTCAGGCGCCGAACGCCGACGGACCTTCGGGCGATTCGCGGCGTTGTACGCCGCGATCGCCGTCGTCGCCCTGGCGATCGGTTGGAACCCGGTCGGCATCTTCTTCGCCATCGGTGCGCTCGCACTCGCCGTCGGCTGGTGGACCACCGATGCGTCGGCCGCCGAGCGCGCCGACCGTGAGAAGCCGGACTGGCTCCTGGCCATGGACGACCCGGACGCGCCGGATCTGTCGCTCCCCGAATACAACAGGGAGCGTCTGACCGGGCCCGAATCGTCGCCGTCGCCGTTCGACCGTCCCCGGGAGTCGGACCATCCGCCTGCGAACGGAGCCCGGACCGGGCCGGACGAAGAGTTCACTCCGCCGAATCCGCCTTCGGAAGCTCCCCCGTCTCCAGGAACCTGACGAACGCGTCGCCATCCACGATCGGGACGCCGTGACGCTCGGCCTTGTCGACCTTGGACGCTCCCGGCGAGTCGCCGACGACCAACGCGAACGTCGACTTCGACACCGACGACGGTGAGGTGCCGCCCCGGGCCTTGACCGCCGCGACGGCCTCGTTCCGACTGAAGCCTTCCAACGTGCCCGAGACCACCACCGCCTTGCCGGTCAAGGTCTTGGCGAGTCCTTCGTCCTCGGCGACCGGCGCGGAGAAGTTCAGCCCGGCGGCACGCAACCGTTCGACGATCGCCACGTTCTCGGGGTCGGCGAACCAGTCCACGACCGCCGAGGCGATCACCTCGCCCACCCCGTCGATCGCGGCGAGTTCGGCGAACGACGCGTCCATGATCCGGTCCATCGTGGAGAACCGGGCGACGAGCGCCTCGGCCGCGGCGGGGCCGACGTGTCGGATGTTCAGGCCGACCAGCAGATGCTCGAGCGGGCGGTCCCGCGAGGCGTCGATCGCGGCCCGCAGGTTCTGCACCGACTTCTCACGTAGTCCTTCCAGTTCGGCGACGGCGTCGAAGTCCAGCGTGTAGATGCCCGCGGGGTCCTCCAGCAGGCCGGCGTCGATCAGTTGTGCGATCCGCTGCGGGCCGAGGCCCTCGACGTCGAGTCCGCTGCGAGACGTGAAATGCTCGATCGCGCCGGCCTGTTGGAACGGGCAGTGTGGATCGACGCAGCGGGTGTCGGCCTCGCCTTCGGGCCGTTGCAGCACCGAGTGGCGCGGGCACGGGCACCGAGCGGGGAAGGTCCACGGCGGCGTGTTCTCGGGGCGCTGGTCGAGCACCGGTCCGACCACCTCGGGGATCACGTCACCGGCCCGCCGCACGACCACCGTGTCACCGGGTCGCACGTCCTTGGCCGCGACCTGGTCGGCGTTGTGCAGTGTGGCCCGCGACACCGTCGCGCCGCCCACGAAGACCGGTTCGAGAATGGCGAAGGGGGTCACCCGACCGGTGCGGCCGACCGAGACGTCGATGTCGATCAGATGGGTCGTGCGTTCCTCGGGAGGGAACTTGTAGGCGATCGCCCAGCGGGGGGCCCGGCTCGTCGATCCGAGCTCGTCCCGCCAGGAGAGGTCGTCGACCTTCACCACGACCCCGTCGATCTCGTAGTCCAGGTCGTGCCGGCGCTCCAGCGCCTCGACGCAGTAGTCGACGACCGCGTCGCGACCCTCGACGGTGCGGATCCTCGGGTTGACCGGAAACCCGTAGCCGGCCAGTGTCTCCAGCACTTCGCTGTGTCGCCGCACGCCCCCGTCGCCGAGGTTCCGGCCGTCGGTTCCCTGGCCGACCTGATAGGTCCAGAACGAGAGCCGACGCTGTGCGGTGAGCGCCGGGTCCTTCTGGCGCAGCCCGCCGGCGGCGGTGTTGCGGGGGTTCACGAACGGCACGAGCCCGGCTTCGATGCGCGCCGCGTTCAACTCGTCGAACACGCTGTCGCGCAGGTACACCTCGCCCCGCACTTCGAGCATGTCGGGTGCGCCGGGGGGCAGGCGCCCGGGAATGTCATCGATCGTGGCGATGTTGTGGGTGACGTCCTCGCCCACCCGGCCGTCACCCCTGGTCGCGGCCCGCACCAGGCGTCGATTCTCGTACTGCAGCGAGATCGCGAGCCCGTCGATCTTGAGTTCGCACACGAAAGCCGGGTCGGTGCCGATCTGCGTGTCGATCCGCTGGACCCACGCGGTGAGCGCGTCGCGGTCGAACACGTTGTCGAGTGATTGCATCGGCGTCGGGTGCCTGACGGCCGCGAACAGCGGGCTGACCCCGCCGCCGACGCGTTGGGTCGGCGAATCGGGCGTGATCAGGTCGGGTTCCTCGGCCTCGAGGGCGCGAAGCTCCGCGAAGAGCGCGTCGTAGGTGGCGTCGGGGATCGTGGGCGCGTCGAGGTCGTAGTACTCGTGATCGTGGCGACGGATCAGCTCGCGCAGCTCGGCCACGCGTTGTTCGACGGGGGATCCGGCGTCACCGGCTTGGCTCGCTGGAGCGGTCGGCACCCGACCATGGTACCCGCGGGTCGACCGACCACGGTTCGGGTGCCATGGGTCCGACGACTCAGCTACGGTCCATCACTCACACCGCGGGGACAACTTCCGATAGGAGGGTCGTGGATTCCGAACTCGCAGCTCAGACCGATGGCGATGCGACGCCTCCCATGAACGGCACCCTCGAGGACACCACACCTGCCGGCGTGCTCCAGGTCCTGTCTTCACAGCGCTCCACGGGAGCGGTTCGCTTCCTCGGTGAGAGCGGCTGCACGGTCTACCTGCATCGCGGCGAGCTCTATTTCGCCGAGAGCAGCGAGACCGCCGAGGATCTCGCGGTCGCCCTGGTCCGGCCCGGCCGTCTCACCGCCGAACAGTGGGACTCCTCGACCGATGCGGGCTATCCGACCGAGACCGTCGGCGAGACACTCATCGAGACGGGTGGCATCACGCGGGACCTGCTCGCCTCGGTCGTCCTGTCGGTCATCTACGACCCGCTCATCCAGCTCTTCCGGTCACCGGTCGGCGACTACGAATTCGCCCCCGACGTGGTCCACTGGATCGGCCCGTACCGGACCTTCGCCGTCGACGCGATCGTGTCGGAGGTCCGTCGGCGCACCCGGGAGGCCGACGAGATGGCGCCGGTCGTCCCGTCGTTGGATGCGGTGGTCCGTTCGGCCCGGACGCTTCCCGAGAGCCATGGGAGCGTCACGTTGCGCCGTGACGACTGGGAGGTCGTGATCGCGGCCGCGAACGGCTGCACCGTGAACGAGCTCGCCGTCGAACTGGGTCGTGGTCGCTGGTCGACCGCCAGGATCGTGTACCGCCTCGCATCGGCGGACCTGTTGATGGTGACCGCCGGTGACGCAGCGGTCGACCCGGGCACGTTCGATGCGGGAACCCTCGATGGCGCCTCGTTCACGAGCAGTCCCTGGGACCCGGGCGCGTCGGCACCCGCGGAGACCGACCCGGACACCTTCGACAGCGGGTCGGCCACCGGGTTCGCGACCGAATCGCCGGTCAGCCCGGAACCCGGCTACGGCTTCGACGCCCACGAGGCGCCTCCCCCACTCGATCAGTCGCTGCTCGACTCCGATCCGCCCAAGGTCGACGACCCGTGGAGTCTCGACGAACCGGCGTCCGCGACCGACGATCCCTGGGGCGAATTCGACGGTGGCGCGACCGGCACCGAGACCGACTCCTGGGACCCCGCTGCGCTCCACGGTGACGCACCGGCCGAGACCGCGGAGCCCACGGCCGACGACGACACCCCCGAGTCGTCGTGGGGCGCGGACCTGGCTGCGGTCCCCGACCCGGAGACCCCGTCGTCGTTCGACGACGACTTCGGTGCCGGTGGCGACGCCGAGATGGAACCTCCGGCGCTGCACCCCGACATCGCCAAGGCCCTCGCCGAATCCACCTACGCCGACTCGGCGACGGCCATCAACGCGATGGCCGCGCGCCTGGGCGCGATCGAATCCGACGACGACGAGGACGACTGGGATGCGCCCGCGTCCGCCGACGAGACCGGCAGCGACGCGTTCTGGTCCGACACGGGGAGCGGATCCGGGAACGAGGACTTCATCTGGAAGCCCGCCGTCTGGGACACCGGAGTCGAAGCTGCGCCGCTCCCCCAACGTGAGGCCGCCCACAGCACGGTGCCGGCCGGTGACCAGTCGAGTGACCCGGCCTGGCTCGACAACCTCTACGCCGAGTTCATGCCCACCGATGGCGACGCCCCCGCGAAGGGCGATGCGAAGGCCGCCGAGGCTGCCGATCCGGGCGCCGCCCCCAAGCAGCGGACCCTGCGTCGGCTCATGTCGGCGATCCGTCGCCTCTGAGGTCGCCGCTCAGGCGCCGACCGACAACCTGACGCTCACGGCCTGTTCCTGCAGCGAGCCGGCGACCAGTGCGCACAACTTGAGCACGTGCTCGGCCTGTTCGAGCCCGTGCTCGGCCAGACCGCAGTGGGGCGTGATCAGCGACCGGCGCCTGATCAGCACCGGGTCCGCGCCTTGTTGCACGAGCGAGCACCACTGTTTCGACAGCGTCTTCCAGTACAGGCCTGCCCGCTCCCCGACGGGAGCGCTGGTCGGCACCGCGCCCCACGCGATCCAGCCACCGGATTCGAGGAACGCCGTGACCGAACCGAGCACCCGGTCGATCGCTGCGCCGACGGGCAACGACAACACCCTGGGTCCCGCGCTCAGGATCGCCTTCCAGTCGGCCTCCCCGCAACAGTGCACCCCGGTCGTGACGTCGTGTTCGAGCGCGGCGAGCACCCCCGAGACCAGGTCGATGATCGTGTCGGTGTCGAGCGGAAAGCCCAACTGCGCGGTGCCCACCAGCGCCGGCTCGTCGAGGAAGAGCACCAGCCGAGCGTCGGGGAGCGCGGCGCGCATCGTGCCGACCAGCGCAGCGGCCCGTTCGACGACGATCTGTTCGGCCACCCCGAACGCGACATCTTCCGAGACCCCGTGCATCGTCAGCGCCAGGCCGAGTGTGACCGGACCGGTGAGCTGGGTCTTGACCGGTCCGGTGCGTCCAACGATCAGGTCGAGGAAGGTCCGCAGCGACGCGTACGACGCGGCGTCCATCCCCGAGTCCTCGAGTGACACACCGGGGACGACCGCGCCGGGATCGACCCGGATCTGCCCGTCGGGCGCGATGTCGACTCCCGGGATACCCCACATCGCCTGTTGCAACATGCCCTCCAGCGGCGACCGCTGCGGCAGGCTCGGTGTGGCCGGCAGATCGGGCTGGGTCCGCAGGATGAGCTCGCTCGCCGCCACGGGATCACGGTGCGGCAGTGCCCCGATCGAAGTCGCCCAGCCCACTTCGAAGGGCGGATGCTCGTTGCCGGTCTGACCTGCTGGATATGGCGCTTCCATGGAACGATCCCCCGAGGTTCCCCCTCAGGATTAGCGACTTCAGGGCTCCGCCGACAAATCTCTGTGGCATGGACCGCCGACTTCCCCGGGTGCTCGCGGCCACGTGGCTGTTCGTGGGCGCTGCCGGCACGGCGGCGATTCCCGCTGCTCTCGAAGGACGATCGACCTCGTTGGTCCGGGTGCTCTCCGTCGAGGCCGTCGCCGGCTGGGCCGCGGTGTGGGTCGCGCTGTTGATCCCCCGGATCACCACGCTCACCGTGACGCGCATCGGCGTGCCCCTCGCTTTGGCCGCTGCGGTGGTGACCCTCGTCGTCGGCGATGGGTCGGTGGGTGCGATCCTGTTCGTGGCCGCCGCGGTCGCCGCGCTCGCGGCGCTCGCCAACCCGGTAACGATCGACGCGTTCGTCGACGGTTCCTCCTACGGCCCCGAACGGCGCTTCGCGCTGCGCACCCCGCCGCTGACCGCCCTGGTGGCGGTCCCACCCACCTGGACCGTCACGGTCGCCATCGGGCTCGTACCGCCCCTCGCCGCGGTCGGCAACGTCGTCGCGGCCGTGGTCGTCGCCGTGATCTGGGTCGTCGCCGTTCGGTGGGCGGTGCGGTCGCTGCACCTGCCGGCTCGCCGCTGGGTGGTCTTCGTTCCGGCGGGCATGGTCCTGTCGGACCCGCTCGCGCTCACCGACCGGGTGCTGTTCCCGCGCCGCAACGTCGCGGCCGTCGGCCCGGCGTACGCGTCGACCGACGCCACCGACCTGAGCCTCGGGGCGCTCGGTCTGGCGCTCCAGCTCGATCTGACCGAGCCGTTCGCGATGCCCCTGATCGACCGGTCGACCGGCCCGGATGCCGACACCGCGGGTGAACGGATCGTCACCACCGACCGCATCGTGTTCGCCGTGCTCCGGCCCGGGGCGATGCTCGACGTGGCGGCCGAGCGACGATTCAGTGTGGGCGAGACCCGCCCGGCGGAACCGTCTTGCGTGCACCACGCCGCGGGCGACGGGACCGACGGCGGCGAGGCGGAGGAAGCTCAGACGGCCGTACCGCTGCCCAGGACGAGGTCGTCGCGGTAGAACGCCACCGTCTGCCCGGGGGCGACGCGTAGATGGGGTTCGTCCCACGCCACGACGGCCGAGCCGTCCCCGGCGTCGACGACGACGCCCGGCTCGGCCGTGCCGTGGGCCCGGGTCTGCACCAGGACCGGACCCCACTCGGGGGCGTCCGACCAGGTGACGTCGTCGACCGCGGTGGAGTCGTCGAACAGCTCCGAACGCCTTCCCACGGTCACCGTCCGTGCCGCGAGATCGGTGTCGACCACGTAGCGGGGCGCCGTGCCGCCGGCGAGGTGCAACCCTCGGCGTTGACCGATGGTGACCAGTTCGACGGCGTCGACCTCGCCGATGGTGGTTCCCTCGGCGTCGACGACGGTACCGGGCGTGAACGACATCCGCTCGGCCAGGAACCCCGACCGCTTCTCGACCGACGTGATGAAGCACACGTCCTGGGAGTCGGGCTTGTGGGCGGTTCGCAGCCCGAGCCGTTCGGCGATGGCCCGCACCTCGTTCTTGGTGATCGCCCCGATCGGCAGCTCGAGCCCGGCCAGTCGGCGCTGGTCGAGCATCGCGAGCACATAGGACTGGTCCTTCGCCGAGTCGACACCGCGGGCGATCCGACGGGCCCCGTCGGGGCCGGTCACGACGCGGGCGTGATGGCCGGTCGCCAGGTGGGCGAAGCCGAGGGCGTGGGCACGTTCGGCGAGTCGGGCGAACTTGATGTGCCGGTTGCATTCGATGCACGGGTTCGGTGTGCGCCCGGCGGCATGGGCGGCCACGTACGGTGCGACGACCCGGGCGTCGAAGTCGTCCTCGAAGTTGAACGTGTGGTGGTCGATACCCAGGTGGTCCGCGACGCGACGGGCGTCGTCGACGTCGGAGATCGAACAACACCCCGAGTCCGATGCGCCGCCCCAGAGTTTCAGGGTGACCCCGACGACGTCGTGACCGGCCTCGGCCAGCAGCGCCGCGGCGACCGACGAGTCGACGCCGCCCGACATGGCGACCATGATCCGGCGTGCGCGGCTCATGCCGCCTTCACCCCGCGCAGACGGCTCACCGCGTCGACGACGACCCCGACGGCGAAGTCGATGTCGTCTTCGCTCGTTTCCCGACCGACCGAGATGCGCAGTGCGCCCCGGGCGAGTTCGGCCGGCACGCCCATCGCCGCCAGCACGTGCGACGGCTCGAGTGCTCCGGCCGCACACGCGGACCCCGCCGAGGCCTCGACGCCGGCCTCGTCGAGCAGGAACAGCAGCGCCTCGGACTCGACACCACCGAAGCAGAGCTGCACGGTGCCACCGACGACGCCGTCGCGGTCGCGGTGGTCCGGACACGCCGGTTCGTGCACGTCGCCGAGTGATGCCAGCACGGCGTCGGTGAACCGGTCACGCAGCGCCGCGACCCGGCGGACGGCCTCGTCGCGTTCGGAGGCGGCGAGCGACAGGGCGCGGGCGAGGCCGACCGCACCGGCGACGTTCTGGGTGCCGCTGCGTCGCTCGTTCTCCTGCCCGCCGCCCCGCAACCGGGGTGTCAGCGGCGTGTCGCCGCGCACGATCAGTGCGCCCACGCCGACGGGGCCGCCGAGCTTGTGGGCGGTGATCGTCAACAGGTCGACGGCGGCCGCCTCGGCGCGCAGATCCAGCCAGCCGGCGGCCTGCACCGCGTCGGTGTGCACGGACGTGCCCGGTGAGAGCTCGCGGACCATCGCCGCCGCCTCGACCACCGGCTGACGGACCCCGTTCTCGTTGTTGACGGTCATGACCGAGACGAGGGTGACGTCGTCCACCGCCGCGTCACCGACGAGGTGCCGCTCGAGGTCGCCGAGGTCGAGGCGCCCCCGGGCGTCGACGGCCACGGTCGTCCCGCCGCGGGCCCTGACCGCTTCGAGCACGGCGTCGTGTTCGACCGCACTGCACAGCACCCGTCCCGGGCGCGCCGCGGCCACCCCGTGCACGGCCAGGTCGTCGCCTTCGGTGCCGCCGGAGGTGAACACGACCTCGCTTCCGTCGACCCCGAGCACGTCGGCGACCTCGTCGCGGGCATCGTCGAGCACCCGCCGGGCACGGCGTCCCGCGGTGTGCCGCGACGAGGGGTTCCCGAGTTCGAGCGCGTGGACGCTCTCCATCGCCCGGGCCACCTCGGGCCGCAGCGGCGTGGTGGCGGCGTGATCGAGGTGGACGCGCACCCCGTCGAGGCTAGTGCCGGACCAGACGACACCGGCATGCCGGCTCGACGGTCAGGACCGCCTGTCGCCTCACGCGGCGCTCGTGCCCGCCGCGCCCGTGCGGGTCGGGGCCCGGGGCACCGCCGGTGGCGCTTCCATGCGTCCGACACTGGCGCGTGACCACTACGCTGGCCGGGTGCACCTGGATCGTTCGGGCAGACGGGTCCACCGATGAGCGAGCTCCGGCTCAATCCGCTGACCGGTCGGTGGGTGACGATCGCCACCGAACGGGCGACCCGTCCCGACGAGTTCCCGGCGACCCGCATGGCGGTCGAGGCCGACCCCACGCGACCGTGTCCGTTCTGTCCGGGACACGAAGAGGACACGCCTCCCGCGTTGGAGACCTACGGCGGCGACGAGCGGTGGCGCGTGCGGGTCGTGCCCAACCGGTATCCGGCGTTCTCGGGTGACGAGCCGTTGAGTGTCGTCAACCTGGGTCCGCTCTTCAGGAGGGCGGATGCGAGCGGCATCCACGAGGTGCTCGTGTTGACGCCCCATCACGACGCCGCCTTCGCGGACCTGCCCGACGATCAGGTCGCCCTGGTGATGGCGGCCATCCGGGACCGTCTGCGCGCCCACGCCGCCGCCCCGCAGGTGCGTTACAGCCAGGCCATCGTGAACTACGGCCGCGAGGCGGGTGCGTCGCTCCGGCATCCGCACGGTCAGTTGCTGGGGATTCCCTTCGTGCCGGGTGAGGTCGCCGACGAAGAGGCCGGCTTTCGTCGTTTCGGGGCCACGTGCGCCTTGTGTTCGCTGATCGAGGCCGAGACCGACGCTTCGCACCGCGTGGTGCACGCCGACGACGATGCCATGGTGGTGTGCCCGTTCTGGTCAGGGGTGCCCTACGAGATGCTGGTCGTGCCCAGAGTGCACGAAGGGCATCTGCGCGACGCGGATGACGCCACGATCGGTGGCGTCGGCGTCGCCGTCCGCGACGCGCTGAGATCGTTGCGCGAAAAGGCCGGTGATCTGGCGTACAACGTGGTGTTCCACACCCTCCCCCACCATCACGAGTCGCGCTACCACTGGCACGTCCACATCGTGCCCCGCGTGGCGAGCGTCGTCGGTTTCGAACAGGGCACCGGCGTGCTCATCGACATCGTGGCGCCCGAGGCGGCCGCGGACCTGCTGGCCTACTGACGCGGGATCGGTCCGCCCGGTCGCGGGAAGCACCGGCGCGGCCGTCGGCGGTCAGCGAGGCGGATGCGACGGCGGGACGGGCCACCCGGCGGCGATGCCGTAGACCTTGCCGGCCGCCGCGTGGTCGCCGGCGACGATGCCGGCGACGAAGAACACCGCGCACAGGGCGATGCCACCCGCCCAGGTGACCACGGTCCGGGTGCGCCGATCGGCCCGGCGCAGCCGATTCGGCAGGTCGACCACCACGAGCCCGGCGATGGCACCGCCGATCAGCCCGCCCACGTGCGCACCCACCGAGATGTAGCTCGACAAGCCGAACGTGAGCACCAGGTTGATGACGAGGACGCCGAGGAGCCCGGTGTCGCGCAGCGCCACGCCCCGCGCCTTTGCGACGGCCAGCAGTCCTCCCATCAGACCGAAGATGGCGCCCGAGGCGCCCACGGTGACCGAATCGGGCGACGCGACCAGCGCACCGAGTGAGCCGGCGAACAGCGACACGAAATAGATCAGACCCATGCGGGCGCGCCCCAGGAGCTGTTCGGTGACGCGCCCCAGGACGTACAGCGCCCACATGTTCACCGCGAGGTGGAGGATGTTGGCATGGACGAAACCGGCCGACAGGAGCCGGTACCACTCGCCGTGCCCGACGCCGAGCAGATCGCCGACCACTCGTCCGTGCTGCACCTGGATGCCGCTGGCGAACAGCGCGCCGACCCGGATCGCCCCGTCCGACGTCGTGAAGAAGCTGGTCGGCCTCCATACGAGTTGGCCGATGATCCACACCGCGACGTTGACCGCCATGAGCGTGATCGTGACCACGGGCTGATCGGCTCGGAGCCCGCGGGCGTGCACGACGCGGGTGTGTTCCTGCGCGACGCATTCGGGGCAGTGGAATCCGACCGACGCCTGGTGCATGCACTGCGGGCAGATCGGTCGGTCGCAGCGTTGACAGACGACGCCGGCAGGCGACTGCGGGTGGCGGTAGCAGGTGCGGACGCCCTGATGTTGTGCGCTCACGGGCCCATCACCCTACCTGCCGCCGGTGCCGCGGGGTGTCCCCGGCGGTCGCCGTGAGCCTCTGCTCCCCGCGTTCACGGCGCGAGCAACCGCCGAAGCGCGGCCACCGGGATGGCCTCGAGCTCGGGTCGGTTGGCCCGCTCGTAGGCGACCTCGTACGCGGCGCGGGCCACCTCGCCCATCTCGACGGCGGTGGTGATGTCCACCCCGGGGGCGATGCCGCGGCCCAGGCGGTACCCGTCGAGGAAGGCCTCGGTGTTGCGCTCGACCCACATCGAGGCACCGACCTCGACGGTGTCGTCCTCGAGTTCGGATTCGACCCGGGCGGCGCGGGTCATCGCCGCCACGTAGTCGAACGAGCGGAGCATCGAGGCGACGTCGAGCCACGCCGGTCGGGGGCGTCGTCGTTCGGCGGTGGGAAGGAGCGGCGCGCCTTCGAAGTCGAGGATCAACCAGCCCTGGTCGCTCCGCAGCAGCTGCCCGAGGTGCAGGTTGCCGTGCACCCGCACGGTCGGGGTCTCGTCGTCGAGGGCGTCCCGGCACCGGACGACCCAGCCGTCGACCGAATCGGTGTCGAGCCCGTCGATGCCGAGTGCGACGACCTCTGCCGCCAGCTCGTCGAGCAGGTCGTCGGTCGCGACCGGGGTCACGCCGTAGGCCGCTTCCGAGGCGACGTGCATGTCGGCGAGCATCCGGCCGATCCGCCGGGCCTCGGCGCTGAAGTCGCCCGGCGAGAGTTGCGGGTCGAGGCCCGACGCGAACAACTCCCGCAACGATGCCTCGGCGAGATCGAGCCCGTTCGCGGCGCCGGGCAGGAAGGGTCGTCGCAGCGCGAGGTCCATGTCGCGGTGGTGCCACGATTCGACGGTCTCGAGCGTGGCGCGGAATCCGTGCTCCCAGAGCCTCGCCGGCAACTCCACCCCGGGGTTCGGCCCTTCGTGGACCCGACGGAACACCTTGCACAGCCACGCTTCGTCGACCACGACCGAGGTCGAGGTCTTGCCGGCGGTGAGTTTGCGCACACTGCGCACGCCGTGCAGGTCGTCGAACATCTCCGCCAGTGCGACGATGGTGAGCTCGGGGTCGACCAGGGCGTCGTACGCGAGCCATTCGCTCCCGTCGCCGGCGAGCGTGCCGAGGATCCGTGACGTGGCACCGATGAGGAAGCCCGGTGACGGCACCGACGGTCTGAGGCCGATCAGCACCTGGTAGGAGCCGACGGGTTCACCGTCGAGCGTGGTGTCGAGGATCGCCCAGACGAGCCCCGGGTTGCCGTCGCGCCACACCTCGCGGTGGCGGACCGCGGCGCCCACCTCGACCCGTTCTCCCGCCCGGGTGCGATGCCGGGCCTCGCCATGGGCGAACCAGGGCTGTCGGGCCAGGTAGCCGGGCAGGAACTCGTCGATGGCGGATGGTTCGATCATGGGATGGCCGGGCTTTCCGGTACCAGAGTGAACCAGAAGAACCCGTACGGGGGAAGCGTGATGGGCCACCCTCGTGCCGGGTCGTCGGTGGACACGACGCCGAAGGGCACCTGCCCGATCATCTCGATCGGCGTGGCGCCGGCGTACGCCCCGAGGGTGAGCTCGGCGGGTTGGGCCAGACCCGACAGGTTGTTGACGCACAGCACGACCTCGCCGCCCGGCCCGTCGCGGCGGATGTAGGCCAGCACCGCCGGGTTCTGCACGCCGACCACCTCGAAGGTGCCGGTGCCGAACACGGGGTTCTGCCGCCGGATCGCGATCATCTTCTGGATCCAGTGCAGGAACGACGACTGGTCGCGCAGCGACGACTCGACGTTGTTGGCCTGGTAGCCATACACCGGGTCCATGAGGGGCGGTAGGTAGAGCTGGGCGAAGTCGGCCTGGGAGAACCCGGCGTTGCGGTCGGGCGACCACTGCATCGGGGTGCGCACCGCGTCACGGTCGCCCAGGTAGATGTTGTCGCCCATGCCGATCTCGTCGCCGTAGTAGAGCACCGGCGAGCCGGGCAGGCTGAAGAGCATCGCGTGGAACAGCTCGACGACCCGTCGGTCGTTGTCGAGGAGTGGGAACAGGCGCCGTGCGATCCCCTCGTTGCGCTTCATGCGGGGGTCGCGGGCGTATTCGGCGTACAGGTAGTCGCGCTCGTCGTCGGTGACCATCTCGAGGGTCAGCTCGTCGTGGTTGCGCAGGAACAGTCCCCACTGGCAGCCCTCGGGGATGGCGGGGGTGTCGGCGAGGATCTCGGTGATCGGGAAACGTTGGGCGCGCCGTACCGCCAGGTACATCCGCGGCATGAGCGGAAAGTGGAAGCACATGTGGCATTCGTCGCCATCGCCGTAGTAGTCGACGACGTCCGCCGGCCACTGGTTTGCCTCGGCGAGCAGCACCCGACCGGGACCGTACTCGGAGTCGACCATGGCACGGATCCGCTTGAGGAAGGCGTGGGTCTCGGGCAGGTTCTCACACCGGGTGCCGTCGCGTTCGTACAGGTAGGGCACCGCGTCGAGCCGGAAGCCGTCGAGGCCGAGGTCGAGCCAGAACCGGACCACGTCGAGCATCGCGTTCGCGACGTCGGGGTTGTCGTAGTTCAGGTCGGGCTGGTGGTGGAAGAACCGGTGCCAGTAGTACTGGCCCCGCTGGGCGTCCCAGGTCCAGTTGGAGGGTTCGGTGTCGGAGAACACGATCGGCACGTCGGCCCAGCGCTGGTCGTCGTCGCCCCACACGTACCAGTCGGCCTTGGGGTTGGTGGCGTCCTGACGGGATTCGACGAACCACGGGTGGGCGTCGGAGGTGTGGTTGATGACGAGATCGGCGATGACCCTCATGCCCCGGTCGTGACAGGCGGCGATGACCGCGGCGGCGTCGTCGACGGTGCCGTATTCGGGCAGCACCGTGAAGAAGTCGGCGATGTCGTAGCCGCCGTCACGCAGGGGCGAGTCGTAGAAGGGAAGCAACCACAGACAGTCGACGCCGAGCCATTCGAGATAGTCGAGCCGGTCGATGATGCCGCGCAGCTCGCCGGTGCCGTCGCCGTTGAGGTCGGCGAACCCGCGGACCAACAGCTCGTAGAACACCGCGGTGCGGTACCACTCGGGGTCCGCCCCGGGCGTGGCGTCGAGGGGCGGGCGACGGTTCGCCGGGGGGAGACTGAGGGTCACGTACCGGTGAATGTCGCCTTGCCCGGCCCGTGCTCCAGAAACGACGTCACGCCGATGCCGGCGTCGTTCGTGGCGAACACGTCGGCGAACAGTTCCTGTTCGAGCGTGAGTCCGTCTGCCAACGGGCCGTCGAGTCCGGCGTCGATGGCCCGCTTCGCCAGTGCCTGTGCGGCGAGGGCCCCGTGCGCGTAGCCGACCGCGAGCTCGTGCGCCCGGTCGAACACGGGGTCGTCGTCGCAGTCGTCGGGGTCCACGAGTTCGTCGACGAGGCCGATCTCGAGCGCTTCGGTGGCCCGGACCTGCCGACCCGAACAGATCAGATCCTTGGCCTTGGCCGGACCGACGAGCCGGGCGAGCCGCTGCGTGCCGCCACCCCCGGGAATGATGCCGAGCAGGATCTCCGGCTGGCCGAAGCGCGCCTTGGTCGAGGCGACCCGCAGGTCACACGCGAGCGCGAGTTCACAGCCACCGCCGAGCGCGACGCCGTTGACCGCCGCGATCACCATGCGCGGGATGGCCGCGACCGCGCCGAGTGTGTCACGGAACGCCCCGCCGATCGTGCGGGCCTCGTCCGGTCCGGAGAACTCGGTGATGTCGGCGCCGGCCGCGAAGATCTTCGGACCGCCGGTGACGACCACCGCGCCGGGCGGATCATCGGTGAGCCGCTGCGCCGCTTCGTGCAGTTCGGCGAGCACTGCGGTCGACAGGGCGTTGACCTTGCCGTTGGCGAGCGTGATGACGGCCACGCCGTCGTCGTCGATGGCGACCCGAACCAGCGGATCAGTGGTACCCGATGCCATGACCTGCGATCCTAGAAGACCCGATTCCGGCTGCCCGCCAGAGCGGGCCCTTGCTCGACACCGAAACTCGGAGCCGAACCGGTGACCCATGCGGCGCGAGCGCCTCCCGTGAGTTGGTTCCGGCACATGCAGCCCGCGCGGCCGTCAGGCGGTCCTTCTCCTGCTCATCGACGCGGCGTGTCGATTCGCGTCACGTCGCCTCAGGTGCAGACAGCGAGCGCACCTGGTGGGAGTTCACCGGTGCGTACCAGATGGTCCCGTCGCCGTCGACGGCCAGCCCGGCCGCCTGGACCGGGCAGCGAGTGCTCCGGTCTGCCGACTCGCCGGCCCCGGCTGGTCCTTCCGGACCCATCGGACCGGAAGGCTCGACACAGGCCCGGGTGCCGAGCGGCATGGTCTTTGGGTCGCCTTCAGGGGTCTCCATCAGCAGCCCCTTTGCCGATGCGACAACGGTCAATCCATCCGGCGTCAACCCGATGTTCCGAGTCGACGGGTCGACATCGGATCGTGCCATCGACGAATTCCCGGTGCTGAGGGTGACCTTCGACAGGCCCTCGGCGACGCGGACCTCCTGCCCCGTCTCTCCAGTTTCGAACACGGCCCCCGATTCACCGGACCTGACACGAACCGAGGCCGAATTGCGCACTTCGACGACTCTGGACTCACCGCTCGACGGATCCCACAGCAGCACCTGGTGCGGTCCGGCACCCTTCCAACTCTGCAAACCGAACGCCACGATGCCGTTCGCCGCCACCGCCGCCGACACCGCGTCGTGGTCGGAGGGCAGCGCGACCGAGCGGAACGTGCCCGTCGACACGTCGAGCGCGAATGCCGACGCCGCGCTCCGCCTCCCGACCACCACCACACCTCCGCCACACCCGACCGTTTGGATCGACGAGGATCCGTCGATGCCAGCCGGTGTCCGCGCATCGACACTCGCATGACTCGCGGCATCCGGGACCGTGAAGCGCCGGATGGTGCCCTGGGTGCTGTCGATTCCCACGAGCAGATCGTTGATACCGAGCCAGGCGTGGTCCCCACATGCGGCAAGCGCTGGACCCGCCGAATTCGGCACGGCCACGGACGCATCGCTCCCCAACGACCACGACTGACTGGGCTCGCCGGTCACCACGTGCCAGATTCGCGCCTCTTTCGCTGCTGCATCATCACCTGGGTCGGTCGCATCCCACACCCAGACACCGGACGTAGCCGAGTCGGCGGCGATCCGGTCCACGGTACCGAAAGCTTCCGGCACCTCGAATGAGCCGTCGGAGACAGCGCCTGACTCCCGAGACGGTTGAGTACTCGACGGAGTCGTCGTCTCGGAGCCTTGGGCCGAGGCCTCGGTCGCGGCGGTGGATCCACAGGCCCCGAGCGTGCCGACCATCACCGCGGAGATCAGGACCCAGAACCATTTCGCATTGTTGGCTACTGGTTTCACGATGGCCAGTCCAGCTTCCGTCGGGTCAGAGTTGACACGGTTGTCTCCTATCGCGTTTGACAAAATCAGTGCACCAATCCCATTTACGTGTCGTTCACCGTAAAGGCCCAGTAATGTTCCCGATCATACAGCGTCCAAGCTGCTTGCCCTTGCCGAATAATTTGGCTGGAGCTCGTCCACAAGGTCCATGGCCAAGATGGATCTCGCCGTCGCGACGCTGGCAGTCGGCATGGCGGGAACAGGGAGCGCCGCCGCAGGAACGGCAAGCTACGAGATGACCTGCTCGGTGTTCGGGATAGAGGGGCCGCCACAGCCCTTCAACCTGACCGGCACCGTTGAGGAGTCGACGGTTGCGCCCGGCGGAACCATCCACATTGAGGGGCTTGAGTACTCAGATGCGAACTCGGTTGGCTACGGCATCACAGTGACTATCGGCGGGAAAGCGATCGACCTTGGGAACAATGGCACCGCGCCTGGTCTCGATGGTCTGCCGCACACGACCACCGTCGACGTCACGGTCCCTGCTCCGGATACGACAGGCACCTTCGAAATATTGCCGACGGATGTGAGCACCTCTATCCCTCCTAACGGGATCGTGGCGCATTGCCCAGTCGCTCCAGGTGGCGAGCCGATCGACACGGTAGACGCCGAGGCACCGACCACCACCACGTCGAGTACCACGACGACATCGACGACCACCACG
>JBDZVK010000127.1:0-7594 GCA_040255725.1 Actinomycetota bacterium | reverse complement strand
GCGATCCACCAGGTGTGGGAGGGGTCGGGTTCGCGCGGGACGACCCGCAACGCCCGGGCGAACACGTACGACGCGAACACCGGGAGGTACAGGCGCACGAACCGACGCAGGTAGTACCGCCCGGTGTCGAGGCGCCGCTCCGAGACGTAGGGACGGACCAGCACGAACCCGCTCAACACGAAGAACACCCAGACCGCTTCGGAACCCGCCCAGATGATCCGCAGCGGCGTGTAGGTGAGCAGCCACTGCATCGCGCCCGACGGTGCGGCGCCGGTGACGATGCCAGCGAAGCTCGGCGAGGGCATCAACGAGTGATGCACGACGACGATGCACGCGGCCACGCCGCGGAGCCCATCGAGGGAGTCGATCCGGTGGTTCGGGGTCATCGAGTGTCCGAACGGTAGCGCCGCGCGCAGTCGCCTCAGAGCCCTTTCTTCAAGCGGAGCTTGAAGAAGAGTCGTCGTGAGCCGAGACAGACGAGACCTGTCCGCTCGCCCTCTACGTCTGATGACGTCTCCCTGGTCGACCGTCACCTTTCTGCCACGGGCTGGCTCGACGATGCTTTGGCGCTACGACCTCGGTGACGGTTGGGAACACGTCGTGAAGGTCGAGCATCGTGATGCGCTCAAGACGAAGGCCAAGTACCCCAGATTGCTCGACGGTGCGCGTGCCTGTCCTCCCGAGGACTGTGGTGGGCCATGGGGATATCGGGACCTTCATCTTGCCCTCGCCGACCCGGTGCCGCACCCGCGCGGCAGGAACCGTTCTGACTGGGTCGTCACGGATCCCGATGGTTGTTCCAGTTGTCGGTACCTCCCCGAGAACACGACCACGATGAGGAGGTCGAATCGGCGTCGGCCCGCTGTCACAGGCGGCCGCGATGATGGGCATCGTCATACAGACCGGTGATCCGACCCACCGTGACCGTCGGACTCGAGGGATTTCCCTCTCAATCGGATGATCGATCCTCTACCCTGATGGGAGGTGCCCGATGGCACTCAGCGAACAGTCCCGGAATCGGATGTTCACCTACTTTTCGACGACCGAACTCGGTGAGGAGGTCACCAGCGAAATGCTGTCGTACTTTCCGGCGAGAGATGTCGAAGAGCCCGTGACCAAGGAGTTCCTGCCGAGCGAGCTGGCGCTCACCCGCATGGAACTTCGGACCGAGATGGGCACGGTGCGTGAGGAATTGCGTGGCGAGATGGGGGCGTTGCGCGAGGACTTGCGTGGCGAGATCGGCACGCTGCGCGACGAACTGCGTGGCGAGATCGGCACGCTGCGCGACGAACTGCGTGGCGAAATGAAGGTACTCAGCAAAGATCTCCATGCCGAGATGACCAACCAGTTTCGCTGGTTGATGTCGACGATGCTGGTGATCCTGGGCGTGCTCGCCACGCTGATCGTGGCCCTGCACTGAGCACCAACCGACCGCTCGACATCGGTACCATGTTGGCGGCGTCGGGCAGCAGCAGCACCCGTTCAGGAGCCCATCGGGATGCCCTCGTCGAGTTCGCGGGCGACCTCGAGGGCGACCTTGGCCAACTCGTCGTCGAGTTCGTCGATCCGGCCCAACTCGTCTGAGAACCGCACTCGTGCGGCGTCGGGCGCCGGGGCCACCGAGGGAACCCACGCGGCGTGAAGGAGGAACGGCACCGTGAACCCGGGCTTGCTCAGCGTCGCCAACGGGCCCGTCGACACGTCCGCGGCGTCGAACACCTCCACCCGGAACCCCGAGTCGTTCATGATCGGCACGACCACGTAGCCGTCGTGGCCGCCCGGCTCGGACCCACCGGTGCGGGGCGCGTAGATCGGCGAGGAGGGAAAGTCGTCCAGGCCCAACTCGTGCACGTGGGTGATCGCCAGATCGGGCATCGACGAGGTCACCACGAGCGGCGCCGTTTCGTCGCCGGGGAACAGTGAGGTGTCGACGCGGTCGCCGTACAGGGCGAGCATCTTCTGGGTGATCCCCTCGGGGCGCCATCCCTGATGCACGGTGTGGTGCACGGTCGGGTGCGTGCGGCCCTCGACGGAGGTGTCCATGGCGTTGAGCTGGCGGGTCCACAACAATTGGGGTTCGCGCTGTTCGGCCCGGTGGAGTACCGCACCGGAGGAGGGATCGAAGGTCACCACCGAGGTGCGGTCCGGGCTCATCGGCAGCCCGTAGAGGCCACGCAACGCCGGGTCACACGGCCGGCCCAGCGCGTCGAGGTCACCGGGCTGCTGGGTCATCGCGATGTCGGTGTTCTCGACGTGTTCGAAGAGCACCTGCACGCCGGACGAGTCGTCCCAGGTCGCGTAGTAGTGGTTGATCTCCGGGGCGATCGTGACCGTCGTGCACGCCACCTCCTCACCGGGCGGCGTGGCCAGCAACGCCTCCTTGCGGATCAGGTACAACGGCGAGACGCGGTTGTTGGGCTCGGTGCGATCGCCGCCGGTGAGCACCTGCGGCTCGACCTTGAACGCGCAGTCACCCACGATGACCCAGTCGCGGGTGTGGGCGATCGTGTGGACCGACTGCGGCACGACCGCCGCGGTGATCGGCCACGAACGCAGCGGCCCTTCTCCGTCCCAACACACCACGTGCAGCGCGCCCCAGTGGGTGTTGACCGTCCAGAACAGATCCCGCTCGGTGTCGATCACCGGGTGCGCGGTGGTCATCACCATCGGCAGCAACGGCTGGGGTGAGACCTCGAAGTCGATCCATTCGTCGCGCCGGCCCACCTCGCCCAGGTAGCCCAGGGTGACCGGGTCGAGCTCGACGGGCCGGCCCGCGTCCCACGTCGCGAACAGGCGACCCTTCCAGGGCAGCGGAGCGGTGTTCGCCGCGTTGGTGTGGCCGAAGGGCGATTGCACCCCCACGACCGTTGGCGTGAACACGTCGGGGCGCTTCACGCGCAGGCGCGACGACGGCGAGTCGATGCGCCGTTGGCGCCACGCGAAGCCCTCCGCGGGGGCACCGTGTCGGCCCGGGTGCAGCGAGAGCCGGTAGGTGGTGCCGTCACCGAAGAACGGGTGCGGGCCGTCGAGGGTGGTCGGGTGCGGCGCGCTGAGGAGCAGTTCGCCGTCGAGATCGTCGGGCCACGACCCCTGGGTGACCGACAGATCGTGGTCGACGGGCGGGTCCATCGAGAACAGCGTGCGGGGGATGGGCATGGGACCTCCTCGGGTGAACACTGTTTACCGCACGACATCATCTGCTGCCACCGCTGTGGCAAGAATGGCAGCGTGCCACCCGATGAACCGCTCACCCGCGCGCGCATCGTCGCCTGTGCCCGCGCCATCATCGAAGCGGGTGGCGCAGCCCGGGGCACCGAGGGGCTGTCGCTGCGCGCGGTCGCGAGGAGCCTGGGGGTGACCGCCCCGGCCCTGTACGCCTACGTGGACGGCAAGGACGACCTGGTCGCCGCGGTGGCAACCCAGTACTTCGACGAGTTGGTCGCCCGTTTCGAGGCCGTCGACACCACCGATCCGATCGCCGGCATCCGGGCGTTGTCACGCGCCTATGTGGACCACGCCCTCGCGTCGCCGCCGCTGTTCCGTCTGCTGTTCCGGTATCCGCCCGCCTCGACCGGGGTCGCCGTGCCCGAGGTCGAAGCGTTCGCACCGGCCACGCGGGCCTTCGAGGTGGCGCTGGCCACGACCACGAGGGCGATCGACGACGGCCTCCTCGCCGAGGGCGACCCGGTCGCCGCGGCCATGACGATGTGGGCCGCGGTGCACGGCGTGGCCGAGGTGCTGTTGCTCGGCTTCGGCTTCGACGACGCTGCGGCCGATGCGTTGGTCACCTCGGTGATCGACACGGTCCTCACCGGGCAGGTGAACACCGTTCACCCACAGGCCGACTCGGTGTAGCGTGCGGCCATGGCGCCGCCGACCGACACCGGGATGAGTCCGTTCCTCACCGGGGTGTACGCCCCCGTCGATGACGAACTGCACGTCGCCGACCTGGGCGTCGAGGGCACGCTGCCCGAGGCGTTGGACGGCTGGTACCTGCGCAACGGGCCGAACCCGCAGTTCACGCCGATCGGCACCTACCACGTGTTCGACGGCGACGGGATGGTCCACGGTCTCGAGATCCGCGACGGTCGTGCCCGCTACCGCAACCGCTGGGTCGAGTCGAAAGGACTGCTCGCGGAGCGGAAGCGGGGCCGAGCGGTGTTCGGCGGCCTGAGCGAGTTCCGCACTCCCGACCCGGGCGTGGTCGAAGAGGCCGGGATCATGAAGAACACCGCGAACACCCACCTCATTCGTAGCGGCAGCCGGTTGCTCGCCCTGATGGAGGCCGGCCGCCCGACCGAGATGACCGACGAACTCGCCACCGTCGGCGAATACGACTTCGGCGGTGCCCTGCACGGCCCCATGACCGCGCACCCCAAGGTCGACCCGGTCACCGGCGAGATGGTCTTCTTCGGCTACAGCCCGTTGCCCCCGTATCTGCGCCTGCACGTCGCGGATGCCGCCGGCAACCTCGTGCGCAGCGACGAGATCGCATTGCCGGCGCCGGTCATGATGCACGACTTCGCCGTGTCGGCTCGGCGGGTCGTGTTCTTCGACCTTCCGGCCGTGTTCGACCTGCAAGCCATGCTCGCCGGCGGCGAGGGCATCCGTTGGGATCCGGCAAACGGGGCGCGCATCGGGGTGCTCGACCGGCGCTCGGAGCACGCAGACGTGCAGTGGATCGAGGTCGAACCGTTCTACGTGTTCCACTTCCTCAACGCCCACGACGACGGCGATGCGGTCGTGGTCACCGGGTGCCGGTCGGAGCGCCTGAACATCGGCTTCGGCCCCGACGCCGTGGTCGAAGACGTCCACCCCACCCTGCACCGCTGGCGGATCGACACGATCACCGGAGCAGTCACCGAAGAACGACTCGACGACCGGCCGGGCGACTTTCCCCGGGTCAACGACGACTTCGCCGGCCTGGCGACCCGGTACGGCTACGTGGCGCACGCCGCCACCTGGGGTGGCGGTGAGGTGCTCTTCGACGGGGTCGTCAAACACGATCTGGAGGCGGGCACCGACACCGTGGTCACCTACGGGCCGCGTGTGGTGGCGGGAGAGGCGGCCTTCGCTCCGGACCCGACCCGGACCGGCGAGGACGCGGGCTGGTTGCTGAACTTCGTCCACGATCTCGACACCGACACCTCCAGCTTCGTGGTCCTCGACGCGGCCACGCTCGAGACCGCCGCCCGGGTGCCCCTGCCCCGTCGGGTGCCGATCGGCTTCCACGGCTCGTGGTTCCCGGGCAGCGACTGACCACGGACTCCCGGACGTTTCGGGCACAGGTGCCGACGATGCGCGCGGCTTGCCGCGGAGGCTCCGGATGATCAGCCCGTGAACGTGGGCGTCGCCACGACCGCCTCGGCGGGTTCGGCGCCGGTGCCGCTCGAGCCGCCTGGTCGTGCCGCCGAGGTCGGCGACGTCGCCGATCCGGTGGTCGAGGGAACCGACGGCGCGCCGGTCGTCGGCGGTGTCGGGAGGCCGGTGTCGGGACTCGTCGTCGACGGCGCCGTCGACGTGGTGGTCGGGGTCGCCGTGTCGGGCGTGGTCGGGGGCGCCGTGTCGGTCGTGGTCGGGGGATCCGGGTCGGCAGCCGCGATGCAGGCGAATGCCTCACGGGGAGTCAAAAAGCGCACGCCCTGATCCACATACGGAGCGAGCGCGGCGATCAGTTGGTCGTAGGTGGCGTTCCACACCGTCGCCGGGAAGAAGTTCACGAGCGACCGCTCGTCGGCGGGCGCGGCCAGCAGCGTGTCGAGGTGCGCGGCGATCGCCGGAGCGCCGGCGTCGTAATCGGTCGACTGCGCGGCGAACACCGGCATGCCCGCAGCGGTGAACGACGTGACATTGCCGTAGTACTGGTAGTTCAGGAGCATGCCGTCGGGTTGCCAGCCGGTCGCTGCGTTGGCGGCCGCGATCTGGTCCCACCCCGTGGCCGCGGGGTTGCTCAACAGCAGATCGAGTGACCACACCGTGTCGACGCCGAGAAGCGCCGCGAGCCGGTTCGAATCCGCGAGGAAGGCCGACGGGTCGGGCATGAGGCTCGGCGCGGAATAGCCCAGGCCGACCAGCCCCACGACCTCGTCGGCGTCGGTGGCGTGCTGCGCGTACCAGTCCCAGACGGCCGGCATCAGCACCGCGGTCGCAGGCGAGACGCCCCAGCCGATCGGCAGGCTGCCGCGCCGGGGGCTGCCCCACTGGGCATCCGATGGCAGGTACGCCTCGGGTATGACCATGTTGTCGCCGTCGGAGGTCGCCACGACGACGTTCACCTGGCTCGCATCGCACGCCGCGACCTGCTCGTCGATCGGGCGCAGCACCGAGCGCGACCGCTCGGCGGCCACGGCGATGTGGAACGAGAGGTTGTCGGTCGTGTCGGTCGGGACGAGGAACCGACCGGCCTGCGACAGGCGGGCGATCGCCTGGACCTCCTCGATCCCGTCGTCGGAGACGTAGCCGTAGACGGGATGGTCGATCGGGTAGGGGTCGAGCAGGCTCATGACCTGGTCGTAGTCGGCGTGCGACGGGCGGGTGAAGACCGTCATGATGCCCTGCTGGACGAAGAAGTCCCGCGGGTTGTTCGCGTCGGGTTGTTGGATCGCGAGCCCCGCATAGGCGAGGTTCGGGCGCTCGGCCGCAGCAACGGCGGCATATGCGGTCGCGGCGTCGGGCCAGCGTCCCCGGTGGTCAGCGATCTCGACGAGGCCGAGCGACTGGAGTTCGGTCACTTCGCCCGGGGTCGCGACGACGCCGCCGTGGGCCGCGGCGACGGTGGTGGCGGTGTTGATCGTCCAGGGCTCCGCGTCGTCGGCGATCACGTAGCCGCCGAGTTCGTCCGCGAACGTCGCGAGCGCCTCGTCGAGGTCGACGTGGGCGACGACGTGGACGAGACCGCGTGACACGTAGTCGTCGATCCAGTGTTCGTCCTGGTCGACGCTGCGGGCGCCGACGAGGTAGATGCGCGCCGCGGTCCGGTTGACGATGCCCTGCAGGGTCGCCGCGAGCAGCTTCCGGTCCCTCGACTCCCCGACGACCGACACGACCGTCACGTCGCCCAACGGCGGCCGGGTGCTCAGGTACCGGTCGATGATCGACTGGGGCACGACGCCGTTCGCGGCGGTCCGCCCCGTCGAATCGGGCTGGGCCGCGGAGGGCACCGCGGGCAGGGTCAGCGTCGCGATCAGCAGGGCCGTGACCGTGACCAGCGACCACCTCACCGTGTTCTTGCGCATCTCGGCGCCCCGGCCATCGGTTGCCTCCTCGACCCGCGGACCCTACCAGCACCAGCTTCCTGGCTCAGGGCGCGTCCGGCCGACGCACCCGCGCCGGCGAGGCATCCGGGACGCGCGCTCCGAGCGTGGCCGGCCCTGGTGACGCGTGGCGCACCGACTGCGGAACTACCCGGGGACCGCGGCGGGCGGCGCGGCCGACGCGACGGCCGACCCGCGGGTATGACGGGTCGAGCGCAGCACGCGGCCGAACCCGGGTGTGTGGCCGAAGCCGTCGGTTCGGCCGCCGGTGTCCCAGGCGACCCGGCCGTTGATCAGCACGGCCCGCACCGCACCGTCGGTGCGGTTCACGAGTCGCTGCA
>JBDZVK010000487.1:0-1533 GCA_040255725.1 Actinomycetota bacterium | reverse complement strand
GCGCCCCCGGATCTTGTCGTCGGGCACGTCGTGGCCACCCACGACGACCCGGTTGCGAACCCGGGCGACACTCAACTCTTCGGGAACCATGACCACGTGCAGCGTGACCAGGTACCGAGCCGCCTTGGCGTCTTCGATCAGGCGGATCTTCGATTCGTGGGAAAAGACGGTCTCGGCGACGAACGACCGCTGCTCGCCGATCAGCCGAGCGCGCTGTCGGGCGGCGAGGCGCGCCGCGTCGTAGGCGTGGGCGACGGTGGAACCGGGCCACCGTCGCGCGGCGATCAGATCAGCGTTGACGAACTCGAGACGCGTCGAGGGGCCGATGACCGTTTCGTACAGCGTCGATTTCCCCGACCCGTTCGGCCCCACGATCAGGTGGAGGACCGGGTCGCCCATCAGCCGGCGTCGGACGACTCGGCAGTCTCACCCCTGGTCACCACGTTGCCTTCATCGTCGAGTTCGACCCACGAACGACCCTCGGCGGCGAAGCGGGCGGCGAGATCGAGCGCGTCCCGTCGGGTTTCGGCCCGCGCCGCCCACTCGGCCCGGACGACGGCCTGCTCCTTCGCCGTCAGGGCGTCGTAGCTGCGAGCTCCGGCGAGCACCTCGACGATGTCGTGGGTGGAGATGCTGGTCGAGGCCTCGAGTTCCCGCCCGATGCGTGCCCAGTGCACGACCTGCTGTGATGCGCTCCGGCTCTGCACTTCTCCGGCGAGTTTGGCCGACTCGTACAGCTCATCATCGATGCGCGCCGGTGATGTCGTCGCCATGGCAACCTCCAGTGGACGGGCCTGCCTCCACAAGTGTAGCAATCTGCAACACCGTTGAGCCCGCCGGGACGACCCATCCGAATGCGACCCGCTGAAATTTGTCGCGAAATGCGCCTCACAGCGGCAGATCGCTGCAAATTTCGGCCCTGGTCTTCAGGGCCCGCTGAAATTTGTCGCGAAATGCGCCTCACAGCGGCAGATCGCTGCAAATTTCGGAGGCGGGTTCGTGGCGACGGGCTCAGCCCAACAGGTCGGTCGCTTCCAGGCGTTGGAAGCTGGCCTCCATGCCTTCGGCAATGCCGGCGGCGATCATGGCGTCGCGGGTGGCGGTGTCGGGGTAGCGGTAGACCCGGGCCACCAGCGTGCCGGCCTCGACCGGGGTGAAAGTGAGTTCGTGAATGGTCTCGGCCGCATCAGCGGGGATGCCGTCGCCGACCAGGCGCGCGGTGAACCGGGCGTGGTGGGGCGCGGCGACGTCGAGGAACGTGCCGGTCGAGGTGAACCTCGCGTCGTCGGTGTCGCTCTGCCAGACCTGTTCATAGGTGCCGCCGACCTCGGCGGTGATCGCGCAGTCAGGCATCGACCAGCCGTCGGGTCCGAGCATCCACCGGGGAACGAGGTCGACATCGAAGTAGGCGGCCCATGCCTGGTCGACACTGCCCCGAAGGACCCGGGCGACCCGCACCGTGGTGGCGTCGAGGACGTCGGAGGTGGCGGGCCGGTCGGCGGCGAAGGTGCGCTGGTCGCCGACCACGGCGTC
>JBDZVK010000486.1:0-1534 GCA_040255725.1 Actinomycetota bacterium | reverse complement strand
CGACGAGCCAGCGGGCGAGCCGGTTCGAACGGTCCTCCCAGGCGGCGAAGGTCAGGTCGGTGCCGGTTCCGAGGTCGGTCGCGGCGATCTCGGAACCGAGCGCGTCGGCCATCATGCGGAGTTGGTCGGTGAGCAGGTCACTCACGGGTGTGACTCGCCGAGCTCCGGGTCGCGGGGCAACCCGAGCAGCCGTTCGCCGATGACGTTGCGCTGGATCTCGCTGGTGCCGCCCGCGATCGTCAGGCACCGGTTCGCCAGGAACCCGAAGGTCCACGTCGCGGCGTCGCCTTCGACCGCGGCGCCCGCCGGGCCGAGCAATTCCAGGCCGAACTCCTGGACCCGCTGGTCGTGTTCGACGCCGAGAAGCTTGCGCACCGACGCTTCCGGGCCGGGCCGGGCGCCTGCCACCGATCGCAGCGTCGAGCGAGCTCCGAGCGTGGCCACGGCGTGCGCCTCGGCGACGAGTCCGCCCAGCCGGTCGAGCACCACCGGGTCGATCGGCCACCCGCCCCGCCGGTCGCGCGATGGTTCGTCACGCCCGTCGCCCGGTGACTCGCCTGCGGTGCGCGCGCCACCCGACGCCGCTCCCCCCGCGCGAACTCTGGGAGGAAACCCACGATGATCGCCGGTTTCCTCCCAGAGTTCGCTCGGTGCAGGATTGCGGCCGAGGCCTGATGCGGCTCGCTCGCGCACCAGGCCGAGCAGGTTCTCGACGCCGCCGCCGAAGGACGATCCTGAACCCATCGCGACCCGTTCGTTGCCCAGGGTGGTGCGGGCGAGCGCCCAGCCACCGTTCACCTCGCCGATCACGCAGTCATCCGGCACGAACACGTCGTCGAAGAAGACCTCGTTGAACATCTCCAGGCCGGTCATCTCCCGCAACGGCCGGATGTCGATGCCCGGCGACGTCATGTCGACGATCACATACGTGATGCCGGCGTGCCTGGGCGCGTCGGGGTCGGTGCGGACCAGACAGATGCCCCACTCGGCCTGAGCGGCCATCGTCGTCCACACCTTCTGGCCGGTGACCGACCAGCCGCCGTCGACCCGCTTCGCCCGGGTCCGCAGACCGGCCAGGTCCGAGCCCGCCTCGGGTTCGCTGAAGAGCTGGCACCAGGTGGTCTCGCCCAACAGGGTGGGGCGCACCCACCGCTCCTGCTGTTCGGGCGTGCCGTGCGCGGCGATCGTCGGCGCCGCCCAAGCGCCCACCTGCAAGTGCGGCCGCCGCACCTTCGCCCGGCGCAGCTCCGCGTCGATCAGCAACTGGGTGGTCGCATCGGCGTCGATGCCCCAGGGCTCGGGCCAGTGCGGCACGAGATACCCCAACTCGACGAGGCGAGCACGGCGTGCGTTCTCCTCCAGGCCGGCGAGCTCCTCGGCGTGGGCGCGGATCTGGGCCCGGCGCGCCTCGCCTTCGGCTGGCACGTCGACCCGGAGGCGCCGGCGCGCCCCGCCGAGCGCGAGGTCGGCGAGCTGCCGGCGCCAGCGCGCCGTTCCGCCGAGTTGCTGGCGCAACGCGACGGCCCGCCGCAGA
>JBDZVK010000485.1:0-1540 GCA_040255725.1 Actinomycetota bacterium | reverse complement strand
CCACCTTCACCGGCGCCGTCGGGTGACGCGTCCGCCGCGTCGCCGACGACGGCCAAGACCGTGCCCACGTCGACCGTCTCGCCTTCGGGCACGCGGATCTCGGTCAGCACCCCCGAGGCGGGCGAGGGCACCTCGGAGTCGACCTTGTCGGTCGACACCTCGAAGAGCGGCTCGTCGATCTCGACGGCGTCACCGACGGCCTTGAACCACTGCGTGATCGTGCCCTCGGTGACGGTTTCACCGAGTTGGGGGAGAGTCACGTCTGCCATGAGGGGCTCGCTCCTTTGCGAGGGGAAAGATCAGGTGTGCAGGCCGCGTCCGGTGAGGGAGAGCACCGTTTCGCCGAAGTTCTCCGAAAGGGTCGGATGGGGTTGGATCAGGTGCGCGACCTCGTCGACCGTGGCTTCCCAGTTCACCGAGAAATACCCCATGCCGAGCTGTTCGGTCACCCACGGACCAGACAGGTGCACGCCCAGGATGCGACCGGCCTTTCCGTCCGCGGTCTTCTCCGCGACGACTTTCACCGAGCCTTCGGTCTCGCCGATGATCAACGCCCGCGACGTGCCACCCCACGGGTGCTTGGAGGTGACCACCTCGTAACCGGCGTCCGTCGCCGCCTGCTCGGTGAGCCCGGCCCAGGCGATCTCGGGATGCGTGTAGACGCACCAGGGCACGCCCGAGTAGTCGATCGGCACGGCCGACTCCCCCAGGATCTGTTTGATCACGAGCATCGCCTCGGCGAACCCGATGTGGGCGAGCCCCGGCGTGGCGATCACGTCGCCCACGGCGAACACGCCGTCCGCGGCGGTGCGGCAGTACTCGTCGACCTCGACGAAACCCTTGTCGTCGACGACCACGCCGGTGGCCGGATCGACGAGATCGTCGCTCATCGCTCTTCGACCGACCGACATGATGACCACGTCGCACTCGATGTCGTCGCCGCCGTCGACGTGCACGGTGGTGCCCGAACCGTTCGGTGTGTGCCCGGTCACCTTCGCCCGGGTGGTGACCGTCACGCCGCGCTTGCCGAGCGAGCGTTGCACCGGCCGCACCACGTCGGGATCCGCGCCGGGCAGGATTGCCGGTAGCGCCTCGAGCAGGGTGACGGTCGAGCCGAGGTCGCCGAGCATCGACGCGAACTCACAGCCCACGACGCCACCGCCGATGATCACGGTGCGATCGGGCACCCGGTCGAGTTCGAACACCTCGTCGGAGGTGAGCACGATCTCGCCGTCGATGTCGAAACCCGGAATCGTGCGCGGGACCGACCCGGCCGCCAGGATCACCTGCTCGCCGACCAGGCCGGTGGTCGACCCGTCCGACGCGGTGACCGTGACCGTGTGGTCCGGTCCCAGCTTGCCGACGCCTTCGACCACGGTGACCTTGCGGTTCTTCAGCAGGCCCGACACACCACCGACGAGCTTGTCGACGACCTGGGTCTTCCGGGCGAACAGCGCCTCGGCGTCGACCTTCGGCTGGTCCGAGACGATGCCGAACTCGGCGGCGCCCGAAACCGTGCGGTGCACCGCCGCGGCCTCGA
>JBDZVK010000126.1:0-7669 GCA_040255725.1 Actinomycetota bacterium | reverse complement strand
GTGTTCGGACCTCCGGTTTAGCCACCCGAGTCTATGGTGCATCTTGATCTGAGCCAGAGCCCAGCATGGGCAATCGGGGCATCGCGGGGTGTGCGGCACCGTGAGGAGTACAGTTCGGAGTGGCAACTACGCTGTCGGTCGTGCTGGTGAACGTCAACCTTTGTCGGGGGCCCCGAGTACCGTGCTCGTAGGCGACGACGGCATGAGCGATGCCGACATCCAGCGGCCATTGTTCACCGTGGTGATGTGCGTACGGGATGGTGAGGCACTGATCGGTGACGCACTCGAGTCGCTTGCCCGACAGACTCACGATTCGTTCGAGGTGATCGTCGTCGACGACGGATCGTCCGATGCCACGCCAACGGTCGTTTCCGATTCCTCCGTGGTCACGGCAATGCTCAGTGTTGACGGAGCCGGGATCGCCGTTGCCCGAAACGTGGCGCTCGCCGATGCACGCGGCCGCTACGTGACGTTTCTCGATCACGACGACCTCTACCACCCGACTCGACTCGCTCGGATCGCGGCTTGGCTGTCATCTCACGACTATCCGCCCGCGGTGTACACAGGACTCACGGTGTTCACTGAATCCAACGATGTTGCTGCGCCCAAGCGTTGGGAGCGCCTCGCAAGCACGTGGCCCCGACTGCGGATCGCGTCAGGCGCTGTGCTCGACACAGTCACAGCGCTACCGGAACCGGCGCCCGCGGACAATGGCGTTGAACTCGACCTCACACGTGACGGCCTACTCGTCGGGGCGGCACCCGGCCCGGCATTGGTCGTGGAGCGGAAATTACTGATGGCCGCTGGTGGGTCGCCAGTGCAGTTCGAACGAGCCTCGGATTACCTGATGATGATGAACCTGTCGCGGCTCACGTCGATAGTCGAGATCGACCAACCCAGCTACTTCTACAGGATCCGAGACGATTCGGTCACTCGGCGGGGCGGTGCCCACTGGCCGTATCTGGCGGCGGTGCTCTCGACGCGGCTCGGTGGCATGCGTATGGACATCACTCGTGCGGCCGGTCACGGCGAGCCATTGCCTCGCGATCTGGTCTTCGAGGATCTGTTGGCCACCGAGATTCGACGGGGTTTCGGGCAAGGGGAACGCGCCCTGTTGTGGCACACCTTGGCGATCATGTATCCGCGGTGGCGGGGCCGGCTGCAGCTCGGTCGTCGCCTGGCCCACGACGCGCTGTACGAGCGCGCGCCGCGTCTGGGGCGGACCGTGTCGCGTGCGACGAAGGGTCGCTGATCCGATGAACCCGAGCACCATCAATTCCGCGGCAGCGCGCCCCTCGTATGCTCTGGCGATCGCGGGGTCGCCAGGCGCCGAGCGAGGTGGGCCTTGAGCGTACTCGGTCGCATCCGGTCCGATCCCCGAGTGAGCCGGCTGTGGAATGCCGCGGTGTACTCAGCGCTCCCGGTCATCGGATACCCGATGGCTCGACGCACGAGGGCGCCGGGCCCGGCGAGATTGTTGGTCGACGTGGCTGACCGACCTCGTGCCGGGGCATTCACCGCGTTGTCGGAGCTGATGAAAGCTCTGGTCGATGACGGACTGCATGTTCGGCTCGTGACGCCGGAGTCGCCTCCAGGTGCAGCCTACGACGTCGTGCTGGCACCCGAGGTGAGAGGGATGATCGCTCACTACCGATGGGCCGATGTGGTGCTCACCCAACGGGCACGCACCAAGACGGCCAGCCGGCTCGCGGCATTCACTCATCGCCCACTCGTCTACATGCTGCACGATCCGACCACGGACGTACGCGATGAGCTACGTCGCCCACCGGACCTGATGATCGCGGTGGCCGAGCACATTCTCGAGGCGCAAGGGAGACCCTCCTACGGCCTGGTGGTACGACCTCCGATCGACGCAGCGCCCTACCGCACCGAACGCGGTCCGTCGGTGACTCTCGTCAACCTGTCGGAATGGAAAGGCGCGAAGGTCTTCTACGAGCTTGCCGAACGCATGCCCAGTACCTCTTTTCTCGGCGTGCGCGGATGGGGCGAACAACTGGTCCCGGATGCAATACCGGACAACGTCGAGATCATGGAGCCGACCGACGACATGAAGTCGGTCTACGCGCGCACGCGCGTGCTGCTCGCGCCGTCGTGGAGTGAAGGGTTCCCCCGAACACCCTTGGAGGCGGCAGCCTCAGGGATACCCGCTATCGCGAACCCGTGTGCGGGTCTCCGCGAAGCCATGGGTGTTGGGGGCGCGTTTGCAGACCGTGACGATCCCGGCGCATGGCAGGAGCTTCTCGTCTCTTTGGATGCGCCGGACGCATACGAACGCGCCAGCAGAGCAGCCGAGGCCCGCTTCAAAGAAGTGTCCGAGATTTCCGCGCGAGATGTCTCCACATTCGTGCGCTGGATCCAGGAACAGACGAAATGATGCGCGCCCGCTACCGTGGTGCCATGCTGACAGCGACTCGGAGGATCTGTGATGTGGATCAGTGAACTTGACCGCACGGGGAATCGGATCGAATTCCTCGTCACATCAACTCGTGGAGACGAGGTTGTCTTCATCGAATTGCCCGGCCACGTTGAATCGGGTGCATCCGGCGAAGCATTGCTGAGCGCATCGCTCCTGCCGGCGATGGCCTCGAAAGAACCACACCTGGAGATCGATCGTTCGGTCGATGACTTGATGCTCGACGCCTCTGAAACGATTCAAGACGTGATGTTGAGTTGGGATCTGAGTCTTCGTCCTGAGGCTGCACGGTACGAGCGGGTTGCAATACGACCCGGCCCTGCTTGCAGCGGACAGCAAGCAAAGGGGGGCAAAGGCACTGCTTGCTTCTTCAGCGGCGGCGTGGACTCATTTTATTCGGTGGTCAAAAATCGGCATGACATCGACGCATTGATCTTCGTACATGGGTTCGACATCATGCTGGAGAACATTCCGCTGTACGAGGACGTCGCCAGTCATCTTCGGGATGCAGCCGAGATGCTGGATCTCCCATTGATCGAGATTCGCACGAACCTTCGCATTCTCGAAGAGTCGAGTGGCGCCGGGTGGACTGATTACCACGGAGCCGCGCTCTCGACAGTGGCGCACATTCTGGCTCCCAGTTTCGAGCGCGTCATCATCCCCTCGTCATGGGGATACGCCCACATGAAGCCATGGGGTTCGCATCCTCTGTTGGATCCCCTGTGGTCGAGCCGCAGCGTCCAGATCGTGCACGACGGGGCCGAGACCAATCGTCTGGGCAAGGTTCGAGCAATCGCAGGCTCTGATGCCGCGCAGAAACACCTTCGAGTTTGTTACAAGAACCCCGAGAACAGCTACAACTGCGGCGTCTGTGACAAGTGTGTCCGTACCGGTCTCGCGGCGGAACTAGCCGGGGTTGGTCAGCGATTCATGACCTTGCCGCACCCGTCCCCGACCGACGTCGCCCGACTACGGATCACCGACGGATCGGAGGTCACGTGGCGGGACTATCATGATGACCTGGTCAGGAGCGGCGATCGGCCAGACTACCGTCGCGCCATCGAGCTGGCCCTGGCGCGGCAACGAGTTGCCGAAACGATGCCCGGTCGCTTCGTCCGGCGACAAGCGTCTCGCGCTGCGTGGGCTGCCCAGCACCCCGCAGAGGCAGCAGGTAGATTGCGCAGGCTCGTCAGGTGACCCCCGGGCACGGCCTTCGCACGCAGTACCGAGATGAACGTCGACCTTGGCGCAACCTCGTGTACTCGGCGAAACTGACAACCGTGACAGCACCTGCGTACTCCGAGACCAAGATTCCTCTTGTCGACCGTGTACTCCCAGTCTCCCGGCATACGCTTCGAATCCACAAGATCAGTCACCGTCTCTACGAAACGGGTCACCGCTCGCTTGCCATCGTCATTTGTGAAGCCTGGAAGGTCGTGACCGGGATCGAAGTCAGACCGCCTGCCATGATCGGCAATCACGTCCAGTTCGTCCACGGTCAAGGGATCGTGATCGGGGCCACCGCCGTGATCGGTGACGGCACCCGCATACTCCAACAGGTGAGCGTCGGCAACAACGGCATCACCGAGGAGATGCCGACCATCGGTGAGCAGGTCAGCCTCATGGCCGGGGCCAAGGTGATCGGTCCGATTACTGTCGGTGACCGTGCCGTCGTGGGAGCAAACGCCGTTGTGACACATGAAGTTCCACCAGGGGCGATCGTGGCGGGATCTCCAGCCAGGGTCATCGGCTGGGTCGACGGTTTCGGTCCTGATACGGAACGTGGTCCGGGCACAGACACCGAGACTTGATCGGCCATCAGGCATGGCCACGAGCCGCCACGGTAGGTGAAACGTGTAGTATCTTGGCGTCATGGCCTTTGCCGATTACGCGGACGTCCTCAGATACGCACAGTGGCGACTCGCGCCACGCACGTATCTTGAGGTCGGCATCTTTCAGGGGCGTACCTTTCGGTTTGCAGGTACCGATACGCTCGCCGTGGGCGTCGACCCGGAACCCATGCTCGGAGGCCGCATAGCGTCGAATCTCAGGGTGTATCCGACAACAAGTGACGACTTTTTCGACACGTTGGACCCCGCTTGGGTGTTCAATGGTCGCCCGCTCGACTTCGCGTTCATCGATGGCATGCATCTGTTCGAATACGCACTCCGTGATTTCGTGAACGTCGAACGCCGCTCACACGCCGGCTCGATCATCGCAATGCACGACTGTTCCCCGACGTCGGAGGAGATGACCGGACGTGAGTACTTGCCGGAACTTCTCCGTTGGACGGGCGATGTCTGGAAAGTTCCCTACTATCTGATGCATGAACGCTCGGATCTGCGAGTGTCCGTCATCGACGCCCCCCCGACCGGGCTGACGGTGATCCAGTCCCTGGACCCGGACCACGGCTATTCAGATCGTGAGATCGAGAAAGTCATCAAGAAGTATCAGGGATTGACCTACGACGATTATCTCTCGTTCCGCGCTTCGCTCCCGGTCGTCCCGCTGACGCGCTCGGCTCTCGACGAGGTATTCCCTCCGGCACCGTTCGGCACCCTGTCGACAGGTATGCGGACGCGCCGCGCAGCCCGTGCATTCCGTCAGGCTCTCATGACGAGTGCATTGGCGCCGTGGCTTCGCTCGATCAGGGGTGGGAGCGGACGTCGATCGGCGGCAAGTCGCTGAACCAGGACGCAATTTCCTCGTGTGGGGTGTCCATTCCTTTTGCGTCGCGCCAGGCGTCACCGCTCTTGCCTCCAAAGTGACGCAGCAGGTGGTCATGATTCTCGACAGCGACCACGCATCTGTTCATGCGGAGGACCTCGGCCTGGAACTTGGTGATCGCCCACCACCATTCATAGGTCTCATCGAGGCCTCCGACCGCGTCCCAGGTTCGGCGATCGACGAGAAAGCAGTAGCCATCGGCCCTGTCGATCGGGCCCCCGTGAGCCCGTCCGTACGCGACGACCCCCGGAACCTCGTGCATTCGGACGAGTTTGGAAAGCCAACCGCTGTCCTCCACCTTGGTGTCGGGATTCAGCAGGAGGATCTTCTCGGCGTCTCGTGGGGCGATTGCCACGCCGAGATTACAGCCCGGTGAAAAGAGCGTGTTCTCGTTCAGGAGCAGCAGGCGATCGATGTATCGGAACTTGAACATGATCCGTAAGACGAACCTGGTGAGTGCACGGGAGTTGTTGTCGACAACGACGACGCTGATGCGAACGCCAGAGGTTCGGCGCAGCGTGAACAGGCACTGGGCGACGTAGATGGCAGCGTTGTAGGTCACGATCACGATTGCCGTTCCACCGTTGTCATTCGTCAGGTTCTCATCGATTGTCATGTACGCGTCTCTCTCGTGATTTCAGCCGCTGGAATCGAGTGACCGCTCGATTACGTAGGCAGACCTTGGCGATCACCGGGGTGATCATCGCGGGGCCTGCAGCCACTCACGGGCGACTTCGAGGGCATGGTCGAAGGTGTCGACCAACCGTGCTTGTGCCAGTTCCTCGAGATTCCAGGTTCTGAACGCGGCGCTCAATTTTCCATACGAGTTGTCGACGACGACCACGGGGATGCCGTTCATGATGCAGACGAGAGCGATGTGCAGTCGGTCCGCCACGATTACCTCGTGTTGCGCGAGCATGCGGACGGCCCTGGCCAACCGGCCCCGCGCGACGATTGGTTCGATGGTCGACGTCAGGGCGGTCGGGCCGGTGAGTCGCCGCCTGAGCCGCGACGGAATCAGGCGTGGGTCCTCCCAGGCACGGGGTTCGTCGGCCCACGGCAGATAGGGCCCGGGAGGCACAGCGCCTCGGTGCTCGCTGACTTCCATGTCGTTGCGGACCGCTACACCGATACCGCCCGTTGCCCGGGCCCGTCTCTCGCGCGGCTTCCCAGTCAGGACGGCGTCCGGTACCAGGGACACTGGGCACTCGAAATACTCTCGTGCCCATGCATAGCTCTGGTCGTCGCGGGCGAGAAGCCGAAAGTCGGGATGACCGGCGATCGCCTGTCGGAGTCTGTCGGACGCGGCGAAATCGGAGTAGTAGATACTTTGTGCCGCTTCGAGGATGGGCCGGTCGGGAAATGCCTCGATGATGCGGGCATGGCGCTCACTGGTCGGCGGGTAGACGTCATTGAGCATGCCGCCTCCTCTGAAGAGGATCGGCAGGCCGGGATTGTCCCGCACGAGTTCTTCGGCTTCTGCGTAGCGGAGCTCGAGATCGAGCGCAGCCACTCGAACCTTCACCTTGACACCCGCTTCGCGAAGAATGCGGTCCTCGGCGAGGGAAATCGCGTTGTCACCTGGGTTCTCGTGGCCGCAATAGCCGAGATGGATTATCTTGCGGCCCTGTGCCAGAGCCGAAAAATGCTCGATGAACTGCTGACGCGCGTGGTCTGAGAAGGCCTGGAGCGAGGTCACGAAACGACGGATGTCGGTTCATCGAGCAGGCTCAGCGATCCGAGCTTCACCAGGTGTGCGAACGTCCCGTTCGTGTCGCGTACTTCGTCAAACGTACCGATCGACTCGATCTTCCCGTCGGCCATGAAGATCAACTGGTCGCATCGGCGTACCGTCGAGAGGCGATGTGCCACCACGATCATGGTCAGCTCGCCATGCAGCGAGTCGATCGTGTCGGTGATCCGCCGCTCGGTTTCGTTGTCGAGTGCCGAGGTCGCTTCGTCAAGCACCAACAGGCTCGGCCGTACATAGAGTGCCCGAGCGATCCCGATGCGCTGACGCTGCCCACCGGACAGACGCACCCCACGCTCGCCGATCATCGTGTCGAGTCCTTCGGGAAGCTCCGTGATGAGGTCGTCGAGCTGTGCCCTGCTGACCGCCTCCGCGAGTCGGGCTGGATCGAACTCTTCGGCGACTTCGCCGAAGGTGATGTTCGAGGTGATCGTATCGTCGAGCAGATACACCTCCTGGGGCACCAGTCCGATCGACCGCTGCCACGATGCAATATTGACTGCGATGTTCGTACCGTCAGCCAAGATCTGTCCGTCGACCGGCTCGTAGAGCCCCAAGATCAAGTCCACGAGCGTCGACTTGCCCGCACCGCTGGCACCGACGACCGCCAGTGAGTGCCCTGCAGGCAGGTCGAAGTTGACCTCACGAACCGCCGCCACGTCGGCGTCGGGATAGCTGAACGTCAGGCCGTGTACGGTCAAGGCGACGTCGAGCGTGGTTCTGTCGGCATTCGTCGCCGGGGCATCGACAAGGGGAAG
>JBDZVK010000125.1:0-7670 GCA_040255725.1 Actinomycetota bacterium | reverse complement strand
TGACCCCGACGTACCCCAACACGATCATCGAGATGCCGAACCTCGCGACCGACTCGGCCGCGGTGGCCGCGGCGCCCGACCGGCCCTTCAAGGCATCGATCACCGACGCCGCGTACGAAGAGGCGGGAATCGGACCCGACGACCTCGACGTCGCCGAGGTCTACGACCTGTCGTGTGCGCTCGAACTCGACTGGTACGAGGACATCGGGCTGTGTGGACAAGGCGAGGCCGCGAAGCTGTTGCGCAACGGTGAGACGACCGTCGGCGGGCGCATCCCGGTGAACCCGTCGGGCGGCCTCGCGTGTTTCGGAGAGGCCGTGCCCGCCCAGGCGATCGCCCAGGTGTGCGAGATCACCTGGCAGCTCCGCGGTCAGGCCGAAGGCCGCCAGGTCGACGGGGCGAAGGTGGGGATCACCGTGAACCAGGGGCTGTTCGGCCACGGGTCGTCGGTGCTGCTCACCCGCTGAGCCGGTGCCGCCCGGCCGCGCGGGCCACGGCAGCGGTCGTCCATCGCCGCGAGGATCTCGTTCAGGTCACGCACGCCGGTCACGAACACGCGCACGTTCGACCCTCCGCTTCAGGGAGAGAAGCGACTGAGCGCGTCGACCACGCACGCCGGCTTCCCGGAGCCTTCGACCTCGACCGTGATGCGCATCGTGGTCTGGACGCCCCCGGGGACGTCGTCGACGGCCACGAGCTCCACGTGGGCCCGCACCCGGGCACCGACCGGCACCGGCGCGGGGAATCGGACCTTGTCGACGCCGTAGTTCACCCCCACCGACACACCACGGACCTCGACGACCCGTGGGAGGAACTCGTTCGTCATCGCGAGGGTCAAGTAGCCGTGCGCGATCGGCCCACCGAAGGGTGACTCGGCCTGCGCCCGTTCGACGTCGGTGTGGATCCACTGGTGATCGCCGGTGGCGTCCGCGAAGAGCTGAATGCGGTCCTGGGTCACCTCGGTCCAGTCACTGGTGCCCAGGTGGGTACCCACGGCGGCCCGCACGGCGTCGAGCCCGTCGAGAACGGTGACGGCCATCGCCGAAACCTAGTGCCCGCCGTGCAGACGGGGGCACCTCAGCCGGGCGGTCAGGTGAGCGGCCGGCTCGGGCGTCGAGAACAGGAATCCCTGGACGCGTGTGCAGCCGAGCTCTTCGAGGATGACCTTCTGCGCAGGCACCTCGACGCCTTCGGCGGTCGCGGACATGTCGAAGGCCCGGGCCAACTCGAGCGTGGCCTGCACGATCGCCCGATCGGACGGGTTGTCGGCGATGCCGGCCACGAACTGCTGGTCGACCTTGATCGACGACAGGGGCAGTTCCTTGAGCTGCAGGATCGACGAGTACCCGGTACCGAAATCGTCGATCGCGAGTTCGACGCCCAACTCGCGCAGCTGCGCGAACTGCATGCGCGAACGGGCCGGATCGTCGAGGAGCGAACTCTCGGTCAACTCCAGACAGAGCGAGGCGGCCGGGAAGTCGGCCTCGGCCAGGATCGCGGCGACCTCGGAGACGAAGTCGTCGCTGCGGAGCTGGTGGGCCGACACGTTGACCCGCAGGATGAAGCCCTCGACGACATCGATCCAGGGTCGCGCGGACCGGCACGCCTCGATCAGCACGTGTCGGCCGATGCGCCCGATCAGACCGTTCGATTCGGCGAGGCGGATCGGTTCGGAGGCACCGACCACCCCCTCACGGGGGTGCAACCAGCGCAGCAGCGCCTCCGCGCCGATGATCCCGCCCGTTCGCAGGTCCCATTCGGCCTGGAAGTACGGCACCAGTTCGCCGGCGGTGAGTGCGTGCTCGAGTTCGCCCACCCGGCGAAGCAGGTGCAGCGGCCCGTCGTCGGTCAGGTCGACCGTCTCGAGCCGACCACCCGACTCCTTGGCGTGGTCGAGCGCGTGGGCGACACGTCGGAGCACCTCCTCGGCCGACGGCAGCGGCCGGGGTCGATCGTCGAAGTGGACCGAGGCCACCCGAGCGGTGACCGAGGTGATCGAGCCACCGATCTCGAAGGGCACCGAGAACACGTCGAGCACCCTGGTCGCCAACCTCGTCGTCGCCGCGTCGGAGGTCGAACCGGGAATCACGATCAGGAACTCGTCGGCGCTCAGGCGAGCGAGTTGGGTCGCCTGCGGCGTCGCGCTGCGGAGCCGATCCGCGACCTCTGCCAGCAGCAGGTCACCCGACCGGTGCCCCAACGCCTCGTTGACGAGCTTGAACCGGTCGAGGTCGACCCCGACCACGCCCACGCCTGACACCCAGTCCCGGTCGAGGGCGACGAGTGCCTCCTCCAGATCACTCTGCGCGGCCCAGCGATTCGACAGGCCCGTGGTCCGGTCGGTGCGCGCCTGGAAGGCGAGTTCGGCCTCGGCGTCGTTCCGCAGCATCGCGGCGGCCATCACCGCGGCCGCCGCGCGGGTCGTCGCCAGGTGGGCCACGTCGTCGGTGATCGCGCTCAGGGTCGACTCGAGGATGACGATGCCGAGCACGTCGCCGCCGGCGACCAGGGGCACCGCCAACAACGATTCGGTACCCGCCGCAGCGAACGCCCGGCGCTCGGCGGCGAAGATCGATTCCGACGAGCGGGTGGTGCGGATCCGGACTTCGTTGCCGGCACGGAGGTGCCGGAGCATCGCCGACTCGTCGACCCGCAACCGGTCCGGCGGCGGCACGAGCGGGGCGCCATGGGCCGCGTCCCAGCGGGACGTGAGGTCCATGAACTCGCCACGAATGGTCCAGACGGTGATCCGGGTCAACCACTCGAGGCCGGCGAGTTCGCGCACCGCCGCGTCGAGACCGACGCCGAAGTCACCGAACGACTTGTCGAGGAAGGCGGCGGCGACCCGGCCCACCCGGTCGGCGTTGTCGATCAGGGCAGGGACGATGTCGGCTTCACGGCCTTCGGGACGGGCGGGTGAGAGGGTCACGACGAAATCGTCGGTGTCGAACACGCCGTCACCGAACTGGGCCCGGTAGTGGTAGCCGTGCACGGATCCGTCGCTGGCCACCAGGTCGACGTCGCTGCCGGTGGGTCGGCCTCGCCGCCCGTTCCAGCGGGCCATCGCCTCGTCCACCCGGGGTAGATCGTCGGCGGCGACGAAGTCGACGAGGCGCCGACCCACCACGGCGTCGGGGGCGTAGCCGAGGCGTTCGGCCACCGCATCGTTCACGAAGCGGATGGTGCCGGCCGCGTCGCTGACGATCACGATGTCGTGGACTCGCCCGAGCAACGTCCGCAGCACGTCCATCGTCTCTTTGGTTGCGCCTTCCGCCATCTCGCCCGAGATGGCCTCCACGTCACGCACTCGCTCTCCCGAATCTGCGTCCAGGACGAATCGCGACTCTAGTGGCAGCCCGACGGCCGACGGGACGTCACGCGCGCTGCGACGAGACCGAGACGACCTCGCCGGTGAGGTAACTCGAGTAGTCGCTGGCCAGGAAGACCATGGTGTTCGCGACCTCCCAGGGTTCCGCGGCGCGACCGAACGCCTCCTTGGATTCGAGTTCGGCGAGCAACTCGTCGGTGGTGACCTTCGCCAGGAACGGGTGCATCGCGATGGACGGGGCAACGGCGTTGATGCGCACGCCGTGCGGCGCCGCTTCGATCGCGGCGCAGCGGGTCAGCGCCATGACGCCGGCCTTGGCCGCGGCGTAGTGGGCCTGGCCGGCCTGGGCCCGCCAGCCGAGCACCGACGCGTTGTTGACGATCACGCCCGCCCCGCGGGGCTGCATGATCCGCAGCGCGGCACGCGTGGCCCGGAACGTACCGGTCAGGGTCACGTCCAGCACCACGTGCCACTGCTCGTCGGTCATGTCGACCAGGTTCGCGGTGCCGCCCAGCCCCGCGTTGTTGACGAGCACGTCGACGTGGCCCCACGCGTCGACCGCGGTCACGAACAGGGCGTCGACGTCGGCCTGGTCGGTCACGTCGCACACGGCCGTCACCGGCCGTTGCCCGGTCTCGGCGGCGAGCCGCTCGGAGGCTTCGCCCAGGCGCCGTTCGTGGACGTCGCTGATCAGCACCCGGGCGCCTTCTTCGGCGCACCGTTTCGCCACGGCGTACCCGATACCGGTGCCGGCCGCGGCGGTGACCACCACGGTCCGATCGGCGAGCAGCCGGTGGCCGGGCACGTAGTCGGGAGGTGGGGTGGTCACGGGGATCTCCGTTCGGTTCAGCCGGTTCGGGGCCGCGGTTCGCGGGGCAGGCCGAGGCCGCGCTCGGCGATGATGTTGCGTTGGATCTCGTTCGATCCGGCGTAGATCGTGTCCGAGCGGCTGAACAGGAACAACTGGTGCCACGAGGTGATCCGTTCGGGGTCGTCGGCGTGCCAGTCGAGCGCGGCGGCACCGAGCACGTCCATCGCCAGCTCGCCCAAGTCCCGGTGCCAGGTGGCCCAGTACAACTTGGTGACCATCGCCTCGGGGGTGAGCGACGCCTCTGCGGAGAGCACCCGCAGCGTCAGCAGGCGCATGATCCGAAGGCGCAGCCACGCATCGGTGAGGCGCCGGCGCAACACCGGGTCGTCGATCGACCCGTTCGCCCGCGCGGCGGTCACGAGCGCATCGAACTCGTTGGTGAACCGGAGCTGCTGGCCGAGGGTGGACGCGCCACGCTCGAATGCGAGGGTGCCGTTCGCGACCTTCCAGCCGTCACCGGGTGCGCCCACCGTGTTGGCCACCGGGGTGCGCGCCCCTTCGAAGAACACCTCGTTGAACTCCGAGGTGCCCGTGATCTGGCGGATCGGGCGGATCTCGACGCCCTCCTGGTCGAGCGGCACCAACAGGTACGACAGGCCCTTGTGCTTGGGGGCGTCACGGTCGGTGCGACACAACACGAACGCGTACCGGGCCCAGTGCGCCAGCGAGGTCCACACCTTCTGACCGGTGATCACCCAGTCGTCACCGTCCGGCTCGGCTCGGGTCGCCACGTTCGCGAGGTCCGAACCGGCGTTCGGTTCCGAGTAGCCCTGGGCCCACAGGTCGTCTCCGGCGACGATGCCCGGCAGGAAGCGTTTCTGCTGGTCCGCGTTGCCGAAATGGATCAGGGTCGGCCCCAGCAGGGTCTCGCCGATGTGCCCGAGCCGGCCAGGCCCACCGGCGCGGGCGTACTCCTCGAACCAGATGACCTGGCGGTACAGCGACAGCCCCCGTCCGCCGTACTCGGCGGGCCACCCTACGCACGTCCACCCGGCCTCGGCGAGCGTGTGTTCCCAGGCCAGGCGTTCGTCGAACAGGGCGTGTTCGTCGCCCGGTCCACCGCGGTGGCGCAATGTCCGGTACGGACCGTCGAGCTGGTCGGTCAGCCAGCCACGCGCCTCGGCCCGGAAGGCCTCGTCCTCGGCAGAGAAGGACAGGTCCATCAGGTCGGGTTCAGTACCGCAGGCCGGGGGCGCGGGTGCCGAAGACGTCGGTGGCGAGCTGTTGACCGAGCTTGGTGGCGTCCCACCGTTTGGCCGTGGAGATCGTGGGTCCGTCGCTCCAACCCTTCATCCACACGATCTTGTCGCCCACCGCCCGGATGACCTGGCCGGTCACGAGTTGGGACGAGTCGCTCGCGAGCCACGCGACCAGTGGCGACGAGGTGGCGGGGTCCATGGGGTTGAACTCGTCGTCGGGCACGTCGTCGGCCTCGATGACCTCGGGCGCGCCGGGCATCGTGCCGGTGATCCGGGTCGCGGCTGCGGGGCCGACGCAGTTGACGGTGACCCCCATCTTGGCAAGCTCGAGGCTCAGGGTCTGGGTGAGCCCGGCGATCCCGGCCTTTGCGGTGGCGTAGTTGGACTGGCCGAAGTTGCCGACCAGGCCCGCCCCCGAGGTGGTGTTGATGATCCGCCCGGTGAAGGTCTCCCCTGCCTTCGAGCGCTCGCGCCAGTGGATGGCGGCGTGCTTGGAGGGTGCCCACGTGCCTTTGAGGTGCACGGCGATGACCGAGTCGAAGTCGGCTTCGTCCATGTTCCAGATCGCCGAGTCGCGCACGATGCCGGCGTTGTTGACCAGGATGTCGAGCCGGCCGTAGGTGTCGACGGCCTGGGCGACCATTCGCTGCGCGCCGTCGTGGTCGGCGACGTTCTCGTAGTTGCCCACGGCCTCGCCGCCCCGGCTCTCGATGATGTCGACGGTGAGGTCGGCGTCCTTGCCCGTCCCCTCGCCCGAGACGGTCGTGCCGAGGTCGTTCACGACGACCTTCGCCCCGTGCTTTGCGAGTTCGAGGGCATGGCCTCGGCCGATGCCGTGGCCCGCTCCGGTGACGATCGCGACCTTGCCGTCCAACATGCCCATGGGATGTGCGTCCTTTTCTCCGGCGACTGAATGCCGCGATCTGACGGGTCGTCAGATACTAGGTGCTCGTTTCGTTCGGTACCGCACCGATGCATGCACGGTCGGTCGCGCCATCAACCGGGCCCGACTAGACTAAGTGGATGCAGGTGAACATGCACGAGGCGAAAACCCACTTGTCCCGACTGGTCGACGAGGTGTCGACAGGAAAGGAGATCGTCATCGCTCGGGCGGGGCGTCCGGTCGCGCGTCTGGTTCCACTGGCGACCTCGGCCGAGCGCCGTCGACCCGGTCTGCTCGCCGGCCGCATCCGGATGGCGGCGGACTTCGACGACACACCTGAATGGCTGATCGATGCCTTCGAAGGCAACGACGAGACCGAACCAGCATGATGAGGCTGCTCGCCGACACCCACGTGCTGCTGTGGTGGTTGAACGACGACCCGATCGAGCCCGATGCCGCGGCCGCGCTCGCCGACCCGGCAAACCAGGTGTTCGCCAGCGCCGCGAGCATCTGGGAGGCGACGATCAACCGCGCCATCGGCAAGCTGGCCTTCGACGGTTCGCTTGCGTCGGCAGCCTCGACCTCCAGATTCACCCCATTGCCGGTGGCTGCCTCCCACGCCGAGGCCGTCGGCGCACTTCCCGATCTGCACCGTGACCCGTTCGACCGCCTCCTCGTGGCCCAGGCGACCGTCGAATCCCTCACCATCGTCACCCGCGACCGGAAGATCGCCGCCTACGATGTGGCGACGCTGGCTGCGTGATCAATCCGAGTAACGGTCCCGCAGCTCGTTCTTGACGATCTTGCCCGACGCGTTGCGGGGCAGTTCGTCGACGTGCTCGAGGCGCTCGGGCAGCGCCTGGTTCCGCAGGCCCTTGGCCTTCAAGTATTCCTGCATCTCGGCCATCTCGAGCGGCGCCGCGTCCTTCTCGAGGGCCAGCACGGCCACGACCATCTCGCCCCGCTCTTCGTCGGGTACCCCGACGACCGCGACGTCACGGACCCGTTCGTGTTCGAACAGCAGGTCCTCGACCTCTTTCGCGGACACGTTCTCGCCCTTGCGAATGATCACATCCTTGAGTCGACCGGTGATCCGCACGTACCCCTGCTCGTCGATGACGCCCAGGTCGCCGGTGCGGAACCACCCGTCGGCATAGCCGTCCGCGTCGAGCGACGCATCCAGGTAGCCCCGCATGAGCTGGGGTGCCTTGGCCTGCAGTTCGCCCTCTTCGTTCGCGCCGACCACCCGGCCGTCCGCGGGCGACACCGCCCGGAGCTGCACACCCGGCATCGGGCGTCCCTCGGTGTGGGCCAGCTTCTCGTCGGGGTCCTGCACGTGGCTCATGGTCAGGATCGGTGCCTCGGTGAGGCCCCAACCCGAGATGATCC
>JBDZVK010000124.1:2289-7696 GCA_040255725.1 Actinomycetota bacterium | reverse complement strand
ACGCCGATGCCCGAGGGCACGAAGAAGGCGACGATGCCGAGGATGCCGGCCAGGGTGTAGGCGGCGACGAGCACGATCGCATCGCCGGCGGTCACGTGGTGCACCGCGCCGACGAGCACGACGAAGCCGAGGCCGTTGACGATGCGGGGGATCGCGTAGGCGAACTGCAGCCGGAGGGCATCGCCGAGACCGATGTAGCTGATGCGTGACGGGTCGATGCTGCGGCGGGTCACCCGGATGGCGGTCTCGACGAGTCGGCGCAGGACGGGCGCGTAGCTGAGCAGGACGAAGCCGACCGCGACGGCGATGCCCGCCACCAGATACCAGCCGAGGCTCGCGGTGCCCGCCCCCAGTCCGATCGCGATGATCGGGATGGTCGGCACGGTCGAGGTCACCCCGAGAAAGAGGTTCTCGTACACGAACGCCACGGTCGCCTGGGTCTTGGAGATGCCGACCCTGGGTCCCCAGGCGGCCTTCCACGCGAACGCGCCGACCTGGCCGGGCACGTACTTGAGCAGCCACGCGGCCACCTGGGCGCGGATCGACGACCCGAGGGGGATCGGCCGATCGACGCACGCGGTGACCGTGCTGCGCCAGAGCACCCCTGATACGAGCACGGCGACCGAGAACGCGACCGTGGCGCCCACGCCCCGCCAGCCGCCGATGAACGCGTTGCCCTCGAGTTGCGCATAGTTGGACGACAACCGTTTCAGCACCGCGAAGGCGATGAACCCGATGAGCGCGACGAACGCGATCACCCGCGCGTACTGCCAGCGCGGCTCGCGGAGCCGGTTGATCAGCGACGCCATGGAACGGTCAGGTCGACGACCCGGGTACCGGGTTGTAGCTGCGCAGGTACTCGAGGCTCTTCTTGGCCGAGTAGGGCACACCTGCGTCGTCGCGGGGGTGACCGACCGCCAGCAGCATGACGACTCGTTCATAGGGTTCCAGCCCGATGACCCTGGCCATCTTGCGCTCCAGCGGTTCGAAGTCGGGCCAGTTGATCACCGACGACGCCAGGCCGACGGTTTCCAGACCGAGCATGAACGCCATCGCCGACAGCGAGGCGTCGATGTAGATCACGTGCCGGTCGCGGGCGGAGAAGAAGTTGTCGAGCTTGCCGACGAGCACCACGACCGTGGGGATGTTGTGGTGGTAGCCCGCGGCGCCGAAGGGGATCGCCGCGACCTTGCGCACCATTCCGGGGTCGTCGTAGATGCGGTATTCGAAGGGTTGCCGGTTGCAGGCGGTGGGTGACTGGCGCGCCACGAGCAGCGCCTTGTCGATGAGGTCGCGGTCGACGGGACGGTCCTCGAACCAGCGCACCGACCGGCGCCGGATCGCCAGGTTGAGCAGGTCTTCGTGGGCGACGGTCAACTCGGGGCTCGCGCCGCGCAGGAACGGCGAGTGCGATTCCTCCACACCGTCGGGAGCTTCGCCGGCCGCGACGAGAAAGCGGGTCTCGAGTGCTTCGAGCTCGTCGTTCTTGTCGACCGCGGCGAAGTACGCGTGCAGGACGTCGGTGCTCCAGCGGGCGAGTTTGGCGTCGGTGAGCGAGCAGTCCTGCTGGTAGAGCTCGTAGGCCTCGACGGTCTCGGCGATGTAGGCGAGCGCGAAGCGCGGACGGCGCGGCTCCATGATCAGCGCCTTCTCGAGACGGTGGATGTTGCGGCGCAGCCGGGGAGAAGTGGCATGGACCCGGTCCTGATTGCGGCGGTACGCGGCGCGACCGGTGAGGATCGCGTAGCGCTCGCGGTTGAAGCCGAACGGCGACAGCCAGAATCCGATGGTGGCGGTCGCCCGATTGGTCGCGAGCACGTTCAGCACGCCCCGCTGCGTGCGGTCGTTGACCCTGCGCACCCCGGGTCGGGCCAGCACCTGCTGCACCCTCGTCTTCATCTCGTTCAGCAATGCCATGTCGCCCCGATCGGTGCCCGGCAGGCGGTACTGCCGCTCCACCAGTAAACCGCGTCGTGACCTTCGTGGACGAGTATCGGCGAAGCCACTATATTGACAGTCGCAGTCTCAATAGCTTCGACGGTCGACGGGGGTAGGCAATGGCAGAAGAATCCGGCGACTGGGTGGAGCTCAGCGCGCAGGCCGCGCTGGCCTCCCACCGGCTGGTGGGTTGGATGTTCTGGGACCCCGACGCGATCGAGCGGTACACCGCGCTCGGGGTACCCGACGGCTTCGGCTGGTACATCACCAGCCGCGGCGCGCCCTTGCTCGCGGCCGGACATCAGGCGGTCACCGCCGCGTTCGCCACGATCAGCCCGGCGTTCGTCGAAGTGTGCGTGACCCACGCGCTCGCCCACACGACCCCCGAGGCGATCTACGACGTGCGCAACGAAGCCGTCGGGGTGGGGCTGCGTCGGTACGCCCCCGAGATCTGCGAGGCACTGGCCGCGATGGGGCCCGAGTTGTGGGCGGTCGCCGACGAACTGCCGTCGTTCGGTCGGGTGTTGTTCGCCGCGCACCGGCAGATGCCCCGACCCGATGATCCGGTGGTGTCGGCGTGGTGTGCGGTGAACACGATCCGCGAGTGGCGGGGCGACACGCATTTCGCGGTGTTGGTCGCCGAGGACATCGACGCGACCACGGCCGGGATCCTCGACGACGCCCGGCGGAACTACGGCGGTTGGATCCCACGCAGTCGCGGCTCCGACGACGCCGCGATCGACGCCGCGATGGAACGCCTGGCCGAACGCGGCCATGCCGACGACGGCGGCGTGAACGACGCCGGCCTCGACTACCGCCGCCGGCTCGAGGAACGGACCGATGCGTTGACGGCGGAACCCTGGCGGCGTCTGGGCGCGCCGCGGACCCGCGAGTTCATCGAGCTGGTCGCCCCGGTCGGGGCGCGGCTGGTGGAGCGGATCGACGTGACCGCCGGACCCGAATGGATGCCCGCGGCCCGCGACATCGAAGCGTGACCCGGCCGTGCCGGCCGGCCCGGCGCGTCGCAGCGCCGCGGCCTCAGTGGTGCGGGTAACCGCCGAGCTGGGCTTCCGCGTCGAATCCTGCTGGGGGATCGACGCGCGGCATCGTCGGCGGCGACTGGCCGAGCGCGGCCCGCAGCCGGGCGTCGGTGGCCTGGTCGAGACTCGTCGCCACGACCCGGGCGCCCGGGAAACGACTGGCCTCGGTGACGAACGCATCCGCGTTCAACTGGTCGACGAGCAGCGCGAGGGTGGCGGTGTCGGGTCGGGCGACCTCCTTGAACCAGTCGATCCAGCGGTCGGTGATCCCGATGTCGACGATCTGGGCCAGCACGGCCGCGCCCGCGGCGCCCAGCGCGGCACCGGCGATCCAGCCGACCGGCCCGAACGTGAACAGGCCGAACAGGCTGCCCCAGAGCGCCCCGGTCACCGCGGCCCGCTGCGGCGAGGGGTCGATCGTCTCGTGCACCCGGACCTTGCCTTCGGGCGAGGCGACGAGGGTGACCGCGTCCTTCAACAGAAGCTGGCCGCGCGCGGCGAGTCCACGCACGGCGGTCTCGAATTCGTGCGCACGGAAGGGCGTCGGAAAGGCGAGGCCGATCAGGATCCCGGATCGGGTCTCCTCGAGGTTCTTCACGCCTTCCAGGCTACCGGGACTACCCTCGCTCCCGGACCGCCCGCCGACCGGGGAAGGACCCGATGGACGCCGTCGAAGCCGTGACCCCATGACGTCCGAGAGCGAACGACCGGTGCGCTGGACGGTCACCGGGAGGTCGGCCACGGTCACGCTCGACTCGCCCGCGAACCGGAACGCCCTGTCGGCGGCGCTGGTGGCGGGCGTGCTCGACGGACTCGCCGCGGCCGAGACCGACGACGACGCCCGGTTCGTGGTGCTCACCCACACCGGGGGCACGTTCTGTGCCGGCGCAGACCTGGCCGAAGCCGCCCGCGAGGGAGGTCCGGCGCAGGGCACCGACCGGCTCGTCGGGCTGTTGCGGCGCATGATCACGTTTCCCAAGCCGATCGTCGCCGTGGTCGACGGCCACGTCCGGGCCGGCGGGATGGGCCTGTTGGGGGCGTCCGACGTGGTGATCGCCGGGCCGGCGTGCACGTTCGCGCTCACCGAGGCACGCCTCGGCCTGGCGCCGGCGATCATCTCGCTCACCCTCGCCGACCGGCTCGACCCACGGGCCTGGGCGCGCTACGCGCTCGGCGGCGAGACGTTCGACGCGGCCGAGGGGGCGCGGATCGGCCTGGTGACCGTCGCCACCGACGACGTGGAAGCGGCGCTCGTCGAGGTGGGCGCCGCGTACGCCGAGGCGTCGCCGCAGGGCTTGCGGGCGACCAAGGAACTGGTGAACGCGCGACTGGTCGAGACCTTCGATGCGCAGGCGGCGGCGCTGGCCGGGCGTTCCGCCGAACTGTTCGCCTCCGACGAGGCCCAGGAGGGCATCGCCGCGTTCCGCGCACGACGCCCACCACGCTGGGCCCGGCGCTGACCCTCGACCCGACGAGGGGCGCGTCCGGGCCCGTCGGCGTCGAGACCGGTCCGGTCTCGACGCGACGGAGTGGCGGCCGCGGTCGGTTCCCGAGGTCGCCGAGGGGGGGGCGCGGCACGGCGGTTCCGGTCGCACGCGCGCGGCGACCACGGCGGCTACCGTGCCCTCGATGACCACCCGGATGCTTCGCAACGTGACGGTCTCGGTGGCGGCGTTGGCGCTCGTGTGCGCCGCATGCTCGTCGGGCGGATCCGACGACGGCCAGGCCGGGGAGACCACCACCGCACCGCCCACGACCATCGCCCGCCCTGCGGGACCGGCCGCGAAGGTGGCGACCCTGACCGGTGGCAAGGGCATCCAGTTGTTGTCGCCGACGCCCGGCCCCGACCTGGAGAAGGCCGGCTACGTCGAGCAGGAGTACTCGGCGTCGGGCACCGCCACCGCGTACGCGCTCGCCGGGGGCGCGAAGGCGTTCCCCCGCAACGGCGAGATGAAGCTCTCACCGACCACGAAGGCCGGGTACGTGACCCGGTTCGTGGTGCGGCGCCCGAAGGATCCGTCGAAGTTCAACGGCACCGTCGTGGTCGAATGGAACAACGTCTCGGGTGGCCTCGACGTCTCGCCGGACTGGACCTACACCGCGGACGAGATCGTGCGGTCGGGTTTCGCCTGGGTGGGCGTGTCGACCCAGATGATCGGCATCGAGGGCGGCCCGGTCGCCGTGTCGACCCCGGTGAGCGGGATGGGCGGCGCCGGCAAGGGCATCAAGTCGCTCGACCCGGCCCGCTACGGCGGCCTGCACCACCCCGGCGACGCGTATTCCTACGACATCTACACCCAGGTCGCCCGGGCGTTGCGGGCCAACACCGGTGCGGTGAAACCGCTGGGTGAGCTGCAGCCGAAGCACCTGCTGGCGATGGGCGAGTCCCAGTCGGCCTACGCGCTGACCACCTACTACGACGGGGTCCA
>JBDZVK010000124.1:0-2189 GCA_040255725.1 Actinomycetota bacterium | reverse complement strand
ACGACGACGGTGCGCACCGACCCTGACGGCACGCCTGCCGATCGGGACCGGAAGTGAGCGTCGCCGAGCGGTTCCGACTCGACGGGAAGGTCGCACTGGTCGCCGGCGCCGGGCGCGGGATCGGCGCGGCGAGCGCCGTCGCGCTCGCCGAGGCCGGCGCGGACGTGGCGGTGCTGTCGCGCACGGCCGAGCAGATCGAGGCGGTCGCCGATCGGGTCCGCGCGACCGGACGGCGCGGCCTGGCGATCCCGACCGACGTGTCCGACGCCGATGCGGTGGCTGCCGCGGTGGCCCGCACCGTGGACGAACTCGGCGGCATCGACGTGCTGGTGGGTGTGACCGGCGGGTCGTTCCCGAAACCGTTCAGAGACACCAGCGACCGTTCGCTGGGCGTCGCGTTCGAACGCAACGTGATCGACGGGCTGCGCCTGGTACGTCACGCCGTGCCCCACCTGCTCGAGTCGCCGGCGGCGAGTGTGGTGATGATCTCGAGCGCGGTCGGTCACGTCACGGGCCGCGGCTATGTGGCGTACGGTGCCTCCAAGGCCGCGCTGGACCATGCCGTGCAGATCCTGTCGCTCGAGTTGAACCCGAAGATCCGGGTCAACGCCGTCGCGCCCGGCGCGATCATGACCGAAGCGCTGGAGATGGTGGCCGCCGAGTCGGACATCGTCGACTCGCTCGCCGCCAACACGCCGCTGGGCAGAGTGGGTGACCCCGACGACGTCGCCGCGGCGGTCCTGTACCTCGCGTCGGAGGCGAGCGCGTACGTGACCGGCCAGATCCTGGCGGTCGACGGTGGCCTCGTCGTCCCGAACCTCCCCACCGGCCAACCCGACCTCTGAGCCCCCGGGACGACGCGGCCGGCCGGCGGCCTCGTCCGGCCGCCCCCAGGCCCCACCCGCCCGCGTCATCGCCCTCGCCCGAGGCGTTCCGGGCCCTCCCGACGTCTTCGCCGCCCTGGCAGCCTGGATGAGCGGCGCCCTGGTCCGACCGAGCCGACCGCCGGGGTTCCCGGGTTGGTCGCGAGCCGCCCGCTGAGGGAAGATCATGGGAGACCAGGCGTTCGGGGGAACGCCCACCGACCACCCAGGGGACATCCGTGACCGACACGATCGAGACCACCACCTCAGGCGACATCATCACCGAACTGCGGGACTGGTTGAACGACAACTGGGACCCGGACCTCACCGTCGGTGAGTGGTGGGAGCGCCTCGGCAACGACGGCTGGGCGGCACCGACCCTGCCCGCGGGCCGCTACGGCCGCGGGGTGGAGCGTGCGGTGGCCGTGCAGATCTCCAAGGAGGTCGCCGCCTTCGGGGCGCTCGGTGCCCCCGGCGGGCTCGGACTGCTGCTGGCCGCCCCGACGATCAGCGACTGCGGCACCCCCGAGCAGGTCGACGAATACGTGGCCGACATCGTCACGGGTCGCAAGGCGTGGTGCCAGCTCTTCTCCGAGCCGGGCGCCGGGTCGGACCTCGCGGGGTTGAGCACCAGGGCGGTGCGCGACGGCGACGAATGGATCATCAACGGCCAGAAGGTGTGGACGTCGCTCGGTCAGATCGCCGACATGGCGATGCTGTTGGCCCGCACCGACCCCGACCAGCCCAAGCATTCGGGGATCTCGTACTTCGCCATCGACATGCACCAGCCGGGCATCGAGGTGCGCCCGTTGCGCGAGATGACCGGGCACGCGATGTTCAACGAGACGTTCCTGACCGACGCCCGGGTGTCGAACGACGCCATCATCGGTGACCTGAACAAGGGTTGGACGGTCGCGAACGTCACCCTCGGCCATGAGCGGGCCGGCCTCGGCGCCGGGGGCGGCGACGCCGGTGGTGGCCTCAGCGGTGCCCGGCCGGGCACCGTCGCAGGGTTCCTCGACAAGCGTGTGGGTGACTACGCCCCCAAGCCGAAGGCGAAGACGGCCACCAAGTCCGCGGAGGCGGCCGACAGCCCGCCGAAGCGGCGGGGCGGCAACGCCGAGATGCTCGCCGGGCTCGCCCGGGGCAACGGCAAGATCGACGACCCGGTGATCCGTCAACGGCTCGCCCAGCTCCACACCCTCGGAGAGATCGGCCGCTACAACGCCGAACGGTCCAAGGCGCTGCGTGCCCAGGGCAAGAGCGTGCCCGGCATCGGCAACATCGCCAAGCTGTCGATGTCGAACATCGTGCGGCTCCAGCGCG
>JBDZVK010000484.1:0-1552 GCA_040255725.1 Actinomycetota bacterium | reverse complement strand
TGCGTGTTCCACGCCGCCGATGCTACGGGTCCACCCGGTCGCCGGTCACACTCGTCGCCTGTTGCCCGTTGGCCGTGTCATCCCGCGGGACACTGGCGACCGTTCCGGTGGCGGCAGGGTTCTGGGGCGGGGGAGCGGACTGTCGGGCGCCGGGGGCCGGGCCGGGTCGACGGGGCCGGGTAGCGTGGCGCCATGGCGACTCGGATGGTGATCATCGGCGGTGGACCCGCCGGCAATCAGGCCGCCACGACCGCCGCCCGACTCGGCGCCGAGGTGACCCTTGTCGAACGCGATGTCGTGGGCGGCGCCGCGCATCTGTGGGACTGCATCCCGTCCAAGGCGATGATCGCCACCGGCGGGGCGATGGCCGACATGGCCGGTGCCGCGGGCATGGGCATGCGCTCGGTGTCACCCGAGCTCGATCGTGACGCCTTGGCGACCAGGATCGGCGACATCCAGCACCGGCTCACCACGTCGGTCACCGGCCTGCTCGAGAGCCAGGGCGTCGAACTGCTCACCGGCACCGCGTGCGTGGTCGGCCCCCACGAGGTCGCCGTCGACCACACCGGTGGCCACACCGAGGTGCTGTGGGCCGACGTGATCGTGCTGGCCACCGGCAGCCGCCCCCGGATCCCCGACTGGGCACCCGTCGACGGCCACCGGGTGCTCACCACCCGTGACGCCTACCCGCCGCCGAAGATCCCCGAGCATCTCGTGGTGGTCGGCTCGGGGGTGACCGGCGTGGAGTTCGTCCACATGTTCCGCTCGTTCGGTTCGGCGGTGACCCTGATCGTGTCGCGCCAGCAGGTGCTCCCCCAGAAGGATCCCGAGGTCGCGGCCGCGCTCGAGCACGATTTCCTGTCCCGTGGGGTGCAGCTGTTCAAGGGGGCCCGGGCCGAGGGCATCGAGGTCGCCGACGACGGTGTGGCCGTGATCTGCAACGACGGTCGGCGGGCGACCGGGTCGCATGTGCTGCTGGCCATCGGTTCGATCCCGAACTCCGACGGTCTGGGGCTCGACGATGTCGGGGTCGAGACCGAAGGCGGCTACGTGGTGGTCGACCACAACTGCCGCTCCACGGTCCCGCACATCTACGCGGCGGGTGACCTGTCGGGCAAGCTGCCCCTGTCGTCGGTCGCGGCGATGCAGGGGCGCAAGATCGCCGAGCACGCCATGGGATTGCACACCGGTCCGCACCGGCACCTCGACTACGACAAGGCGGCGTCGGCGATCTTCACCGAACCCGAGATCGCCGATGTGGGTCTCGCCGAGGCCGATGCGTTCGCCGAGGGGCGCAAGGTGCGGGTCACCAAGGTGCCGTTCTCGGCATCGGCGAAGGCGTTGATCAACGACGACCCGCGTGGATTCGTCAAGATCGTGTCCGACCCGGCGACCGGCGTGGTGCTCGGTGGTTCGATCGTGGGTCAGCACGCGGCCGAGCTGATCTCGGTGATCGCCCTGGCGGTGACCGCGGGGTTGTTGGTGTCGGACCTCGAGGAGACGGTGCTGGTGCACCCGGCCCTGGCCGAAGCCCTCGCCGAAGCCGCCGAGT
>JBDZVK010000123.1:0-7720 GCA_040255725.1 Actinomycetota bacterium | reverse complement strand
CGAGCGAACCGACGCTCTGCCAGGTGGCCGTGCCCGACATGTCGACGGTGGTGACGAGCAGGGTCAGTGCGAACCCGTAGACGGCATCGAAGAAGCCGAGACCACGGTCGTACGACGACGAGTCGCGTGAGTAGATCTCACTGGCCAATCCGCTTCGTGACCTTTCCGTCGTGGCTTCCCTCCGACAGCGTAGGACCTCGGCCGCTACTCGCCCGCGACGGCCTCGGCGAGCGCGCGGGTCAAGGTCGTCCAGCCCAGCGTGGCGCACTTGATCCGGCGGGGGTAGCGCAGGACACCGCGCAGGGCCACCAGGTCGCCGAGGGCGCGCTCGTCGACACGCCCGTCGGCCTCGTCCGCGGGCAGGCCGTCGGCATCGAGACCCGAGGCGTCACCGAGCGAGGCCTCGTGGACGGACATGAGCGTGGTGAACATGACGATCACGTCGTGGACCTCTTCCAACGACCGTCCCTCGATCGTCTCGGCCATCATCGAAGCCGACGACAGACTTATCGAACATCCCTGCCCGGCGACGCGGACCTTGTCGAGCCGACCGTCGGCCACCTCGCAGTACACCGTCACCTCGTCGCCGCACAGCGGATTGAACCCCTCGGCCATCGTCGCCGGGGGCACCGACAGCTCGCCGCGACAGCGCGGGTTGCGGTAGTGATCGAGGATGACTTCCTTGTAGAGGTCTTCGAGACCGGCCATGCACGACTCCTTGCGAGATGATCGACGGCTCGTCGGACGCCTTGGCGGATCGCTGCGGTCGGATGCTACGGGCCGACGAACCGATCAGACGGTGAAGAATTCTGCGGTCGCGGCCAGCGCATCGGCAAGGGCGTCGATGTCGGCCTCGTCGTTGTAGACGTACCACGACGCCCGGGCCGTCGCCCCGATACCGAGGCAGCGCATCAGCGGCTTGGCGCAATGGTGGCCGGCACGGACGCAGACGCCGTGCTCGTCGAGGACCTGGGAGATGTCGTGCGGGTGGATGTCGTCGAACGAGAACGACGCGATCCCACCTCGCTCTTCGGCATCGGGCGGGCCCCAGATCCGGATCTTGTCGCCGAAGCGATCGTTCAAGGTGCCGAGCGCATGGCGGTTGAGGCGGACCTCATGGGCGCGCACGCGCGCCATGCCGATACCTTCGAGCACGTCGATCGCCGCCTCCAGACCGACCGCCTCGATGATCGGCATCGTGCCGGCCTCGAACTTCCAGGGCAGTTCGTTCACCGTGAATCCGTCGAGACGAACGTCGGCGATCATCTCGCCGCCGCCCAGGAACGGCGGCATCGCGTCGAGCAGTTCGGTGCGTCCCCACAGCACGCCGATACCGGTCGGACCGAGCATCTTGTGGGCGCTGAATGCGATGAAGTCGGCACCCAGTTCGGTGACGTCCACCGGCATGTGCGGCACCGACTGACAGGCGTCGACGAGGCAGAGCGCCCCGGCGGCGTGGGCCGCGGCGGCGAGCGCGCCGACGTCGTTGATCGTGCCCAGCACGTTCGACTCCGCGGTGACCGTGAGCAGTTTCGCGCCGTCGAGAAGGGTGTCGAGGTCGCCCAGATCGAGCCGTCCCTGCGAGTCGATCGCGATGAAGCGCAACTCGCAGCCGCGTTCGGCCGCGAGCATCTGCCAGGGCACGATGTTGGCGTGGTGCTCCATCTCGGTGGCGACCACCGCGTCGCCGGGGCCGAGGTTGGTCCGTCCCCACGAATGAGCGATCAGATTGATCGCCTCGGTGGCGTTGCGCGTGAAGATCACCTCGCGGGGATCGGGCGCACCGATGAACCGGGCCGTCGCCCGCCGCGCCGACTCGTACGCGGCAGTGGCCTCCTCGGCGATCGTGTACACCCCCCGGTGCACGTTCGCGTAGCTGGTGCGGGCGAAGCTGCGCATCGCGTCGAGCACCGGATCGGGCTTCTGCGACGAGGCCGCAGAATCCAGGTACACGACCCGGTTGCCGTGCACCTTCCGTGCCAGGATCGGGTAGTCGGCCTTGAGCAGCGACGCGTCCAGGTCGGTCGGTTCGGCGGCGGTCTGCACGGTGCTCATCGCCGCCTCAGTCTACGGCGGGTCGGCGCGGTCGGCGACAAGCACCGAAACCGGCGAAAAGCCGGGCACGCCCACACCGGAGCGGGGTACGCTACGGGGCCATGGGCAGAATCGGGCGATCGATGCAGTTGTTCTCGGCGTCGTGGAGTGTGTTGCGCGAAGACAAGAGCCTCTTGGTCTTCCCCGTCGTCTCCGCGATCGCAGGTCTCGGCGTGGTGGTGGTGTTCGCCGTACCGATCTTCCTCGCTTTCGTCCACACCACGACCACGGTCGACGCCTACGGAGTGCAGCAGCAGGGGTTGACCATGGATCCCCTCGGTTGGGTGTTCACCGCGATCGGTTACGTCATCGCGATGTACGTGGGCACGTTCATGAACGCGGCGTTGATCGTCGCGGCGAACGAACGGCTCACGGGAACCGGGCCGGGAACGGTCTCGAGCGGGTTCGCCGGCGCCTCGGCGAAGGCCGGGGCCATCTTCGCGTGGGTGCTCGTGGCGGCGACGGTGGGCCTGGCCCTGCGGGCGGTCGAGGAGCGTCTGGGTCTCATCGGGCGGATCGTGATCGGCATCATCGGTATCGCCTGGTCGCTGTTGACGTTCCTGATCGTGCCGGTCCTGGTGCTCGAGAACAATTCGACGGGAGCTTCGATCAGCCGCTCGGCCAGGCTGTTCAAGACCACCTGGGGTGAGAACCTGATCGGCAATGCCGGTTTCGGCATCTTCACGTTCGCGCTGATCCTGAGCGCGGGCGCGTTGTTCTTCGTCGGGACGTTGACGGGCACGGTCGCCGGGGTGGTCTTCATGGGCGTGATCGCCGTGCTGTGGTTGTTGGCCGGTTCCCAGGTGCTGGCGGCGATGTCGGGCATCTACCGGGTGGCGCTGTACCGCTACGCCGTCGACGGGCAGGCCCCGCAGGCGTATGCGACCTTCGATTTCGTGGGGGCGTTCCGCCCCAAGAAGTCGATGGGTGGCCTGTTCTCGTCGTCGCCTCGACGGACCGTGTACCGCTCGACGCCGCCGGGCCAGCCGCACCGCGACCCGTGGAAGGCGTGGGAACCGCCGCCTCCCGAGCGGGTCCAGGGCGAGTTCGGCATCGAGATCCCGGGCGCGCAGGCGCTCCCCGGCCACGAGGCGCCGCCGCCCGTACCACCGGCCCCGCCCGGAGCGGCCGGACCGCCGCCCGGCGGACCACCGCCCGGCGGACCGGGTCCCTCGGCATTCTGACCGGGGTCCGCGCTCGGGCCTCGGAACCGGTCGCCGTTGCTCACGCGATCCTCACATTTCACACGAACCGTCCTGATCGACGGGATGCAACCTCGTGGGTGTCCACCAGACCCGGAGGTTCTCCATGACCCGCATCTCCCGCATCCGATCCGCCGCTGCGCACCTCCCCGGAGGTCGCGCCGCGATCGCGTCGTTGTCGTTGGCCGCGGTCGGTCTCGTCGCCGTCCCGGTCGCGGCAGCCGTGACCCCGACCACCGACCCCGGTTCGGGCGGGGCGTCGGCCACCGCCACCACAGAAACGAACGGCACCGGCACGAACGGCACCGACACGGACCCGTCGGCGAAGCTCGAGAACGCCAGACAGCGCTGTCTGTCCGCGCTCGACCGGCGGCAGACGACCGTGCGTGGGGACCTCGCCGCGGTGCACGCCGCGACCGGGGCACCTGCCGCCGATCGGGCGCAGCTCACCGACCAACTCGAAGACGTCGCCGCCGACCTGGCCGCCGCCCGCTCCACGATCGACGGGGCCGACACCGCCTCCGGGCTGCGCCACGCGTGCGGGCAGATGGTCACCTCGACCCGGGTGTTCCGACTGTACGGACCCAAGACCCGCGCGTTGGTCGCCACGGGCCGGCTGGACGTGTTGGACCTCCGCATCGAGGCGCACGAGGCCCGTGTCGCGCAGGCGATCACCCGTGCCGCCGAGCGAGGCGTGCCCGCCACCCGGATCGCCGCCGCACGAGACGCGCTGGCCGATGTGACCGGGCGGGTCGCCGATCTCCACACGAAGATCGACCCACTCGACGGCCGGCTCCTGCCGATCACGGTCGCCCAGGTGAACGACGCTTCGGCCGAGTCGGCGCTGACCGACGCGCGCACGGCGCTGCGGAGCGCTCGAGCGGATGTCGCGGCGATCCGTGCCGACCTCCGCTCCATCCGGGACGATCTGAGCACGCACTGACACGACGGTCGAAACGGTGGCGCCGCTCCCGTACGGTCCCGGGGCACCGACGGTCCGATCCCGCGTGGCGCGGGGCGCGGATCTCGAGCGGCCGATCATGGAAGGATTGGCGCCCGTGGAGACCATCGACACGATCCTGGTGATCGAGGACGACCCGTCGATCGTCGAACTCGTCGAGCTGTACCTGCGACGTGAGGGCTTCGCCGTGGCCCACGCAGCGACGGGGGAGCGGGGGCTCGAACTCGTCGCCGAACGCGACCCGCTCCTCGTCGTGCTCGACCTCGGGCTCGAAGGGTCGATCGACGGTCTCGAGGTGTGCCGTCGACTCCGTACGACCAGCCGGGTGCCGGTCGTGATGGTCACCGCCCGCGACGACGAGATCGACCGGGTGCTCGGCTTCGAGGTCGGCGCCGACGACTACGTCGTCAAACCCTTCTCGCCCCGCGAGCTCGTCGCCCGGATCCGGGCGATCCTGCGACGCGTCGTGTCCGAGGCCACCGCGGGTTCGGACCCGCAGGCTCCGGTGTGCTTCGGCGATCTCTGCATCGACCGGGGTCGTCACGAGGTCAGGGTCGCGGGAGACGTCGTCCACCTCGCCTCCCGCGAATACGACCTGCTCGCGTATCTGGCCGACAACGCCGGGCTGGCGCTGAGCCGTCGCCAGATCCTCGACGGTGCCTGGGATCCGGGGTGGTACGGCGACGAGCGGACCGTCGACGTGCACGTCGGCCAGCTGCGCCGCAAGCTGGGGTCGGCCCTTCCGCTGGCCACCGTGCGTGGCGTCGGCTACCGGTTGGGTTGAACCGGTGCGGCGGCGGATGACCCTGGCGGTGGTCGCCGTGGCGGTCGCCGCGGTCCTGCTGACCGGGGTCGGCACGACCCTCCTGAGCCGGCACCGCAGCCGCTCGGTGGCCACGAACCAGCTCGGCGACGAAGCCGCGGCCCTCGTCCCGTTCGTGACCGGCGCGGACCACACCGGCACCGCCGAGGTCGAAGCGGACGGGGCGGGCCTCGTCCGCCGGATCAGAACCGCGCGTCAGGCCCTCGGGCTCCTCGACGCGTCGGTGCTCGTGGTCGACGCGTCGGGGTCCGTCGTGAGCGGCGACCTGCCCGAAGGGGTGCCTGCGAGCGTGCCCGCTTCGGTGTCGGGTGAGGGGGCGACCCTCTCGGGCGTGCACGGTGACGTCGCGTGGGCGGCGGCGTCGAGCGGGTCGGGCCGGGCCGGGCGTCACTTGACCGTGGTGCTCACCCGTGAGCTCCCCCTCACGTCGGGGGTGTTGCCCTGGGTGGCACTGTCGGGGATCGTCGCGGTGATCCTCGCCATCGCCGCGGCGACGGTCGTCGCCCGGCGCGTGACCGAACCCCTGGTGACGATCGGCGGGGCGACACGGCGCATCGCGTCCGGGGAGTTCGGCACCCGGGTCGGCGACCTGGGCCCCCGCGCCGACGTCGAGACGCTCGCCCTCGCCGGATCGATCGACCACATGGCCGCCTCGCTGGAACGTGCCCGGGGATCACAACGCGAGTTCCTGCTGTCGGTCTCGCACGATCTGCGCACGCCACTCACCGCGATACGCGGGTACGCCGAGGCGATCGTCGACGACGCCGTGCCCGATCCGAAGCGGGCGGCCGGGGTGATCCTCACCGAGTCGGCCCGGCTCGGTCGGCTGGTGGCGGATCTGTTGGACCTGACCCGCATCGAAGCGCACCAGTTCACCCTCGAAACGGGCCCGGTCGACGTGGTCGCCGCGGCCCGCACCGCGGTGGCCGAGGGTGCACCGGTCGCCACCGCGGCCGGGATCGCCATCGATCTGGTGGGCGCCGACGAGCGGATCGTGGTGTCGGCGGATGCCGACCGGCTCGGCCAGGTCTTCGCCAACCTCGTCGAGAACGCGGTCCGGTTCGCGTCGTCGCAGGTCCGGGTGGAGGTACGACCCGTCGGCGATTCGGTCGAGGTGGCGGTCGTCGACGACGGGCCCGGCATCGCACCGGAGGATCTCGACCGGGTCTTCGACCGCTTCTTCGCGGACCGACCGACGCCGGCGACACCCCGGAACCGATCCCGCGGGTCGGGGTTGGGACTCACGATCAGCCGTGAGCTCGTCGTGGCGATGGGCGGCTCTCTGGTCGCCGGGCCGGGAGCAGCCGCCGACGGGTCCGGGACGACGATGACCGCGAGGTTTCCGATCGTCCGGCCGGTCGCCTGACGGCCCGGCCGAAGCGACGGCGAGTCCGCCGCCGGAGCGGTGCGCGCACGGTGATCGTGCCGAGCAGGCGTCGTCGACGGCCGTGGGGTAGCTTCTCGCCCGTCACCGACGCGGGTGTCGGCTCGACAGGGACGGGCCAGGGCCGGCACGCCAGACGAGGGGAGTTCGCATGAGCCAGCGAAGCACCGGGACGCGCCGACTCGGCGTCTGCCTCATCGCCGCGGTGCTCGTGTTCGCCGCGTCGTGCACCTCGTCGGGATCAGACGACGACGTCACCGCGGCGACCTTCACCACGACCGGCTCGGTCGGCCAGGTGTTCGTGACCGACGCGCCCCGCGGCGCCGCACTCGAACTGCGCGACACCCACGGCGATGTCGTCCAACGGGCCACCGCCGACCGACTGGGCAGCCGGGTGTTCCGCGACGTGGAACCGGGCGCGGGCTACCGGGTCCGCTCGAGGAGTGGTACGCCGTCGCAGTCGGCACCGGTCACCGTGCTCGACGACCGGCCCGCTCCGCCCAGCACGAAGCTCTACGATCAGAAGATCCCGACCGGTTGGGACGCCCAGGGTGAGCGGATCAAGGAGGGCGGGTACGGCTACCTGAAGGTGCGCGACGGCACCCGCCTGGCGATCAACGTCCACCCCGGTGGGCCGGAGAAGGACGGACCGTACCCGACGGTCATCGAGTATTCGGGCTACGCATACGCCAAACCCGGTGCCGGCGACTCGTCGATCGCGGCCGTGTGGAACGCGCTGGGGTACACCGTCGTCGACGTGAACATGCGCGGCACGGGATGCTCGGGCGGTGCGTTCTCGTTCTTCGAGGAAAACCAGATCCTCGACGGCTACGACGTGATCGAGACCGTCGCGCGGCAGCCCTGGGTGCTCAACGGCAAGGTCGGGATGGTGGGGATCTCCTACGGCGGGATCAGCCAGCTCTTCGTCGCCCAGACCAACCCGCCGCATCTGGCCGCGATCACCCCCGCGTCGGTCCTCGAAGGCGTGACGACCACCCTGTACCCGGGCGGCATGCTCAACACCGGGTTCGCACTCAGTTGGGCGGCCGAGCGCGACGCCCAGGCGAAGCCGGCGTCGGCGACCACCGGGCAGCCGTGGGCGTGGAAGCGGATCGAGGGCGGCGACCGCACCTGTGCGCACAACCAGAAGCTCCATGCCCAGGCACAGAACCTGGTCGACGAGATCCACCGGACCAGCACGTACGTGCCGTCGATCGTCGACCCGCTCACCCCGTCGAGATTCGTCGACCGGATCG
>JBDZVK010000122.1:0-7757 GCA_040255725.1 Actinomycetota bacterium | reverse complement strand
CCGTTCGCGGGGAGCCGGAGCGTGAAGTCGACCTCGCTCGACGCGTTCTGCAACGCATGCGTCCGCGGCGGGTCGGTACCGACCAGGTGGAGCACGGCGCCCGACGTGCTCCCCCAGGTCGTCCGCACGTCGATGGTCCGCGCCTCGTCCAGAGGGTTCGTGAACGTGATCCCGGCGGTGGAACCGACCAGACGGTGCTGCGAGCCGAGCGCGTCGAGATTCGGTGAGACGTCTCCGTCGTAGGTCGCCGTCACCCCGTGCAGGATGAGCTTCCCGGCTCGGCGGACCCGGGCCTCGGACGTCGCCTGTTCGAGCCGACGCCGCAGGGGCCGCAGGTCGAACCAGGCGAGGTGCCCGTCGATGCTGGTCGCCACCGCCGGTCCGGCGGCCTCGGCCAGTCCCGTCATCATCGCCTTGCCGCCGTCAGCCGCATAGGCGCGTCGGTCCAGGTAGATCGCGTCGAAGCCCGCCGCGGCAATGCCGGCCACCCGTGCCTCGAGTGGTTGCTGGTCCCACCACACCTGCCAGTCGGCCTCCCGGCCTCGGATACCGCCGTAGCTCCACCGGAGCCGGTCGCCGCCCACGATGTAGGGCTTCGCGAGTTCGTAGTCGATCATGTTGCCGACCTGCTCGTTCTCGGGGAAGCCGACCACCGGGAACTGGAACACCATGGCGTTCAGGGGCAGTGCGTGGGCCATCTGGGCGACGAACGCCCGGGTCGAATGCAGCTGGGCACGGGTCGCGTCGTAGGTGGGCGTCACGCCGCTGGGGATCTGGTCGAGCAGTCCCAGTGCCAGCACGACCGCGGCGCCGGCCACAGCGGTCACGCGCCGGCGATCGAGCTTCGGGTTCCACCGGTCGACCCACCATCCGGCCGTGAGCAGCCCGCACAGGGCCAGAGGCAGCGCCACCCGGTCCCAGCCGCGGAACTGGGGCGTGGCGAAGATCGCGATGACGTAGCCGAGCCCACCGGCGGTGCCGAGCAGGAACAGGAACGCCGAGATCACCGCGAGCGCCAACGGAAGCGAGTGGTCACGCGTCGATCCGTCGCGTCCGGCCTCTGCCGGACGGACGCGCAGGCCGCGGACGAGCAGCAGCAACCAGCCGCCGAGCAGTCCGAGTGCGGCGATGATGCCCGCCGATTCACCGCCTTCGCCGCGGACGGTCCGCCCGCCGATCCAGGCAAACGGCGCGAAGCGGTGGTCGGGTCCCGGCAGGATCAGCCTGACCAGGCGGAGCGCGTAGTCGTCGTTCTCGACCAGGAGCCGCTGGGCGACCTGGTGATCGACCCCGTGGCGCGCCCGCCAGATCAGCTCGGGAGCGAGGTTGGCTCCGAGGACGACGGCGACACCACCCGCCACGACCACCCCGGTGGCCAGGGTCCGCCACGAGCGTCGGCGTGCTTGGGCGACGATCCCGGCCGCCGCGAGGGTGCACACCGCGAACATCGCGTAGTAGCCGCCGGTTCCTCCCAGCACCAGCGTCGCCGCCACAGCAATCCAGAACCGGCGCCGCTCGAGGGAGCTCCAGGGGCCACGGTGCCGATGGAGGAACGGAAGTCGCAGCTCGTCGCGCAGCACCCAGACGGCGAGCAGCACCATGAGCGGCTGCCCGACGTAGTTCGACAGCCAGACGTGCATCTCACCGCGCCAGAAGTGGTACGGCAGAAAGGCACTGAGCAGCGCGACGACCGACGAGGTCGTGACCCCGAGATGCAACTCACGGGCGACCAGATACGTGCACGCCGCGATGAGGCCGAATCCGAGAATGAAGAAGATGTTGAGCACCGTGTACGGGTCGTGCGACACCAACCCGATGGCCCGAACGAGCAGGAACGACCACCGGTCTCCGCCGACGGGAAAGTCCTGGAGGTGTTGCCCGAACGGCGCGCCGAGCTGCGCCGCGGAGTACACCGATCCACCCAGGACGTTCCGGATGAAGATCGCATTGAGCTGGGTGTCGAATGCCGTCGAGAACGGCACGTGCACGCGCCAACCCCAGGGTCGGTAGGTCACCAGCGCGCCGATGATCGCCGCCACCCCGAGCGCCGCCGCGCCGCCCAGGCGTGCGGCGATCGTCCGCACCACCCCCGCGCGCGGTGAACCGACCTCGGGTGGCATCGGCGACCAAGCTAGTGCTGCCCACCCGGTGGGCCGGTGACCGCTTCCGGCCGACCGGTCCCGGCGAAGATGGCAGCCCCAACGGGATTCGAACCCGTGTCTCCACCTTGAGAGGGTGGTGTCCTAGGCCTCTAGACGATGGGGCCGTGCCGGCATCCGACATGAGCCGGGTGCGGGAGACGAGCCTATCCGGTGGCCCCTCGTCCGCCCCAGGGCAGATTCCGTCTGGCACACGACGATGGAGACTGCAAAGGTGTCACGATGCCCGACACTTCAGGCGACCGACCGGTCGACGTTCCCGATCCGGCGACCATCCGTCACATCCATCGGGTGATCGAGCCGTACCACACGATCGTGTACTTCGCTTCGGAGCGCGGCGAGATCTACCGCCGACTGGGCCTCGGCGGGGCCTCCGGATACTTCGCTTCCCGCTCGGCGGCGCTCGGCCGGGTTCCCGTCCAGGTCGTCACGGCCACGTTCTTCAACTTCGCCCCCGACCTGGTCAGCGCGGCGATGAGCGACGTGTGGGACTCCACGACTCCCGAGGCGGTCCTCGCCGCCCGGCTCGAGGTCGTCGATGCGGCGCTGCGTGCCCAACTCGGAGCGGCGACCCTGGCATCCGACGACATGGCACGGGCGGCGGACCTCGCCCGCGACGCGGCCGTCGAGGCCACCGTCTACGTCGAGGGCCGTCCGCTGTTCGCGGCCCATGCGGCGCTCGACTGGCCGACCGAGCCCCACCTGGTGCTCTGGCATGCGGTGACGCTGCTGCGGGAGTTCCGCGGCGACGGCCACATCGCCACGCTGGTCACGACCGGGCTGGACGGCCTCGACGCGATCGTGATCAACGCGGCGTCACGCCAGATCCCCGAGGCGTTCCTGCGCGCCACCCGGGGCTGGGATGACCGGGCCTGGGCGCGGGCGATCGACCTGCACCGCCAGACCGGCTGGCTCGCGCCCGACGACGGCACCGGCGCGCTGGAGCTGACCCCCGACGGGGTCGAGCAGCGCGAGGCGATCGAAGCGGCGACCGACCGGGCGTCGACCCTGCCGTGGCTCGCCATCGGCACCGCCGGCATCGAAGAACTCGACGGGTTGATGAGGCCCTGGGCCAAGACCCTCTCCGACGGCATGTTCGCCCAGTTCGAGCGCTGAGCGGGCCGCCGACCTCCGGATCGATCGATCACGACCGTGGTCTCAGAAAGCCGCCTGCGTTGCTCGGGGGGGAGGACTCGAACCCCCAATGTCTGGACCAGAACCAGATGTGTTGCCGATTACACCACCCCCGATCGGGTGAGCCGTCGAGTGTAGTTCGACCGGCTCGGAACGGCGAACCGTCGGGTCTGGTACGCCTCAGCGGTGGTCGAGCACGCGGTAGCCGACGATCCGGCCGAGTCCCACGGCCACCGCCTCACGCAGTTCGGCCCGGAAGCGGGTCCCGGTCGACATCGTCTCGGTCGACGGCGACACGCGCGCGTCGAGGCCGACCTCGTCGGCGATGCCGAGCAGCCGTTTCGAGTGATACCCGTCGGAGACGAGGATCACGTCGTCGATGCCCTCCTCACCGAGAAACGTCGCCGCGGCCCGCATCGACTCCCAGGTGGTCCGCCCGTGCACCTCCTTGCGGATCGCCGAGTCGGGCACCCCACGCCGGCGCAGGTAGTCGTAGCCGGTCGTCGCCTCGGTGTAGACGTCGCCGGGCTGGCGACCTCCGGTGACGACCACCACGGGGGCCAGACCCCACCGGTACAGCTCGAGCGCGTGGTCGAGCCGGGCCTTCAGCACGGGCGACGGTACCCCGTTGTACTGCGCGGCCCCGAGCACGATGATCGCCTGCGCCGGTCGGGCCGACGCGTTCGGGGCGTCGTCGGTGTGGGACATGCCGACCACCTGGGCGAGCGTGACCGCGAAGTAGGTCACGACGACACAGACGATGCCGAGAAGCGCCCAGAGCACGATCCGGCGCCGGCGACGCGGTCGACGCGGTTTCGGTTCCATCGTTGGCCGCATCGCCGGATCGACCACGACTCGGGGGTTCACCCGGCCCGGGCGAGCGCCGCGTCGAGGCGCGCCAGCGTACGTTCCCTCCCGAGTTGCGCCACGGCCTCCCACAGCGGTGGGCCGACCGCCCGGCCCGTGAGCGCCACCCGCACCGGCCCCTGGGTCTTGGCCAGACGCGGACGACCTTCGTCGTTCACGAAGCCCAGTGCCACGGTCGCGTCGACCACGGCGGCCTGGATGTGCTCGGGCGCCCAGTCGCCGTCGGCGAGGTCGTCGAGCCGCTTTCGGGTCTCGACGATCATCGACACGCCCGCCGCGCCACGGACGACGTGCTTGTCCCAGTCGGCCTCGACCATCTCTGGCTCACGCCAGAGGAAATCGATCATGGACGGCACCTCGGCGAGCGTCTTGACCCGTTCCTGCACCAGCGGGGCGATGCCGGCGAGCGCAGCGCGTTCGGGTTCACCACCGGTGAGGAAGGGCTCGGATCGACGACAGAACTCGGCCGTGTCGAGGGCACGCAGGTACTCGCCGTTGATGTGGGTGAGCTTCACGACGTCGAAGAACGCCGGCGACGGGTTCACGTCGACCAGGTCGAACCGTTCCACGATCTCGTCCACGGGTCGCACCTCGACCCCGTCGGGCGGCCCCCAGCCCAGCAGCGCGAGGTAGTTGACCATCGCCTCGGGGAGGAAGCCCTGGTCGCGGAAGTCGCCGACGGCGACGTCGTCGCGGCGCTTGGAGAGCTTGCGGCGTCGTGAGTCGACCAGCAGGGGCAGGTGGGCGAAGGTCGGGTGGTGGTCGAGACCGAGCGCCTCGCCGATCAGCAGGTACTTCGGCGTGCCGTTGACATGCTCTTCGCCGCGGATCACGTGGCTGATCGCCATGTCGGCGTCGTCGGTGACGTTCGCGAGCAGGAAGGTCGGCGTCCCGTTCGAACGCAGCAGCACGAAGTCCTCGAGCGTGTCGTTGCGGACCGACACGTGGCCCCTGATCACGTCGTCGAATTCGGTCGTGCCCTCGTCGGGCGAGCGGAAGCGCAGGGCGCGGCCCTCCCCCGGCTCCAGGCCACGGTCGCGACAGTGCCCGTCGTAGCCGGGCGGGCCGCCCCGCTCCTTCGCGCGCGCCGCGACCGCCTCGGACGTGCAGTCACACGCGTACGCGGCACCCGACGCGAACAGCCGATCGGCCGCGGCGCGGTAGCGGTCGAAGCGGTCGGACTGGTGGATGACGTCGCCGTCCCAGCCGAGCCCCAGCCATTCCATCGCCGAGAAGATGGCGTCGGTCAGCTCGGGACGGTTCCGCTCGGTGTCGGTGTCCTCGATCCGCAGCAGGAACTCGCCGCCGGTGTGCCGGGCCCAGAGCCAGTTGAACAGCACCGTGCGGGCCCCGCCGACGTGCAGGAACCCGGTGGGCGATGGGGCGAAGCGGACTCGGACGTCACTCACGCCCCTCAGGGTACCGGTCGGGCCCCGGTCGGCCGGAGTCGCCGGCCGACGACGCTCAGCGGTCGATGAACAGGCCGGCCCAGTCCTGGGCGTACGCCGCGCTCACGGCGGCCGGGGTCATGCGCAGCGCGTGCTCGGACACGACGTTCGCGATCTCCCGGCGCAGGTCGTAACCGTGCAGCTCCTCGCGGGCGCCCTCGAACATCTCGGCACGCAACACCCGCAGGCCGCTCGGCGGCTGGTCGTCGTAGAAGCCCCAGATCGTGAAGGCCACGTCGAGGTCGGCGAGGATCGGCGCCCGTCCCAGCAGCGCCGCTCGGCGCATGGCGACGGCGATCGCACCCGCCTCGGCGTCCTCACGGTTCTCACCGGAGGTGACCTTCACCTTGTCACGGAGCCGGTGGACGATCTTGTAGGCGTAGCCGATGTCGGGGCCGTGGTTGCCGTAGAGGCCCCCCTCGGGCATCGGGTCGGGCACCACCTCGCCCGGGCGGTGCAGGTACCAGCCGTTCCCGCGCCGCGGCGACGATTCATAGCGGCGCGGATGGGTCCGTGGGTCGGCGGGAACATAGGAAGAGACGGCCATAGCGGTGCCGAGCCTAACGGGACGGACGCTGGTGGGCGAGTTGCCACACGAAGGCATCCGACAACGCCTGCCACGACGCTTCGATCACGTTCTCCGACACGCCGATCGTCGACCAGGTGCGATCGCCGTCGGTGGAGTCGATCAGCACCCGGGTGACCGCCCCGGTGCCCGACGACGAATCGAGCACCCGCACCTTGAAGTCGATCAGCAAAAGGTCGTCGACGACCGGGTAGGCATGGCGGATCGCGGCGCGCAACGCGTTGTCGAGCGCGTTGACCGGGCCGTTCCCTTCGCCGACCGCCGCGAACCGTTCGTCGTCGATCCAGACCTTCACGGTCGCTTCGCACTCCACCGACGCGGCCTGGTCGGCCGTGCCCGGGTCGGTCCCGGCCGCCGACGGCAACCGGTGGTAGGTGGTGACCCGGTAGCCCTCCATCCGGAAGTACGGCTGGCGCCAACCCGTGGCCTGGCGCATGAGCAGTTCCAGCGACGCGTCAGCCGCCTCGTACACGAAGCCTGCGGCCTCCCGCACCTTGAGCTCGTCGCTCAGCGCCGCGGCCGCACGATCGTCGAGGGCGACGCCCATCTCGTCGGCCTTCATCGCCATGCCGGCCTTGCCACCGAGATCCGACACGAGCACCCGGGTCGCGTTCCCCACCACAGCCGGTTCGATGTGTTCGTACGACACGCCGCCGACCCGCCCCAGCGCGGAGGTGTGCAGGCCGCCCTTGTGGGCGAACGCGCTCGCGCCCACGTAGGGGTCGGCCGGGTGCGGGGGCAGGTTCACCAGTTCGGCGACGTGACGCGACACCGAGGTGAGGCGTTCGAGGCGGCCGTCGGGAAGACACTGCACACCCAGCTTGAGCTGCAGGTTCGGAATGACCGTCATCAGGTTCGCGTTGCCGGTGCGCTCGCCGTAACCGTTCACGGTGCCCTGCACGTGGGTCGCCCCGGCGAGCACCGCCGCGACCGAATTGGCCACCGCGTTGCCCGTGTCGTTCTGGGTGTGGATGCCGATCTGCACGTCGGTTCCGAAAGCTGCCACCACGTCTGCGGTGGCCTGCTGCACCTGGTGGGGCAACGACCCGCCGTTGGTGTCGCACAACACCAGAGCGTCGGCGCCGGCGATCGCCGCGGCCTCGAGCACCCGCAGGGTGAACTCGGCGTCCTGGCGGATCCCGTCGAAGAAGTGCTCCGCGTCGAAGAACACCCGCAGCCCCGCGCCTTTGAGGAACCGGACCGAGTCGGCGACCATCGCCACCCCCTCTTCAGGGGTGGTCCGCAGCGCCTCGGTCACGTGGAACGCCGAGGACTTGCCGACGATGCACACGGTGCCCGTGCCGGCCTCGACGAGGGCCCGCAACGTCTCGTCGTCATCGACCTTGCCGCGGGGACGCCGGGTGGACCCGAAGGCAACGAGTTCGGCGTCGGAGAGTTTCAGCTCGTCGGGCGCCCGGCGGAAGAACTCGGCGTCTTTCGGGTTGGCCTGCGGATAGCCGCCCTCGATCCAGCGCACCCCGAGCCATTCGAGTTGTTCGGCGACGCGCAGCTTGTCGTCGACCGACAGCGAGATGCCTTCGAACTGCGAACCGTCCCGCAGCG
>JBDZVK010000483.1:0-1558 GCA_040255725.1 Actinomycetota bacterium | reverse complement strand
ACGGTCGATTGCCGATGCGAGCTCGGCGACCGTGCACGGACCGCGCTCGCTGAGCAGCACAGTCAGGAAATAGCGGAGGTGCAGACCCGAGAGCGGCAGGTGGTCGTGCGTGGCATCCATCGCACCAGCATGCGCGGACCCTGTGACACCGCGCTCGCCGAGCGGGAAGGGACCTTCGTGCCCGCGGGCACGCCGAAGCGGCCGTGCCCCTCAGGCGCGGACCCAGGCGGGCTCGCCTGCCGCGCCGGGGGAGAAGGAGTGGGCTTTGGCGAACGCGGCCGGGTCGGGGTCGGCGAAGTCGCCCAGGAACTGGGGCTCGGGCTGCAGCTCCACGCCGGTCTCGTCGGCCACCCGGCCACGGATCAACCACGACAACTGCCAGACGTCGTCGGCCGTTGCCCCGTCACACGCCACGATCGCCAACACGTGACGGTCAGACAACTGCACCGTCCCCCACGAGTCGCCCGCCCGGAACCCCGCGGCTCGCAGCAACAACGCCGCCGGAATGCGCCGGGTCGTCGCGGCCGGATCCGCGGCCCGGCGACCCTCCAGGTACTGCACGTCCAACCCGCCCCGGGCGAACCGGTCGATCAGCTCATCGGCCGTGCCCGCGGGCACCTCCGGGTTCACGAAGAACGACCCCACGCTGCGGCTCATCGGGTCGGCCCGGTCGATCACCATCGACTTCGCCCCCCGCACCGCCAGGGTCGCCTTCCGGCGCGCCGCCACATCGGTCGGGTCGCCGCCGTTCCCGTCGAACCACCGCACCAGATCGCCGTAGGTCGACGCGGCCGGCGGCGCGGCCACCGCCAACGACAATCGGAAGCGCACATGGGTGATGCCCGCCCGACCTGCCCAGTCGCCGTGCTTGAACCGGCTCGTTCGAAACCCGAACCCGCATTGGCCGGGCGGCACCTCACCGATCTGGCCCGACGCCCGATCGAACACCCCCACCGCAGTGATCACGTCACCCACCTGCTGGCCGTACGCGGCCACGTTCTGCACCGGCGCCGCGCCCACCGTGCCGGGGATCCCGCTCAACAACTCCACCCCGGTCGCACCCGCCTCGACCGTCGCCGTCACGAACGCGTCCCACGCCACGCCGGCGTCGACCGTCCACTCCACCGCGTCGTCGCCGACCATGCGCCTGCCCATCGAACCGCCCGCGACCTGCACGACCGTGCCCGGCAGGCCCGCATCGGCGATCACCACGTTCGAACCCCCACCCAACACCCACAACGGCTCGCCGCGCAGATCGGCCACCGCGAACGCCGAGACGATCTCTTCGCGCCGACGGATCGCGAAGAACCGGTGAGCCGGCCCACCGACCCCAAGGGTGGTGAGCGGCGCCAGGTCGGTCACGCGCCCGAGTCCGGCTTCTCGTCGCCGGCCCCGGCGACCGTGCCACCCGTGCCACGTGCGATCCGCACCGCCGTGTCAGATGACCCGCGGCTCGGCGGGTCACCCTCGCCCACCCAGTGGCAGCGCAACTCGTGGCCCCGGGACGTGAGGCACTTGCCGCTGGTCAGATCCCACTGCCAGCCGTGCATCCGACACG
>JBDZVK010000482.1:0-1562 GCA_040255725.1 Actinomycetota bacterium | reverse complement strand
CGTAGGTGTAGCCACCCTGGGTGTGGTCGGCGTTGAACTCGCCCTCGTCCTTCAGGTCGTAGCCGGGGCCCGGGTCCGACGGCGACTGGGTGTGCGGCGACCCACCCTGGATGATGTCGGTGCCCGTGTTCACCCGGAAGAGCTTGGTGTGGTCGTAGTACCGGTTCCGTGCCAGGAACACGAAGTTGTTCGCGGTACCCGGGGTCTTGTCGGTGTCGAGTTGGACCACGACCTTTCCGGCGGTCGTGTCGAAGGTGGCCGTGTAGGTCTTGCCCGGATCGAGGCAGTTCTTCGGCGGCGCGTCGAAGGTGAGCGTGGGTTCGGCGGCGCCGCCCGAGGGCGGGCACGCGGTGGTGCCGTAGGTGAAGGTGGTCCTGGTCAGCTTCGCTGTCGTGGTCGGCGGTGCCGTCGTGTCCGCGGCCGTCGTCGACGTGCTGTCGGCGGCCGACTCGTCGGAGCCGCCCCGGCCGAGGTAGATCAATCCCACGATCACCGCGACCGCGACGACGACCACGGCGAAGCCGACGATGCCGCGCCGACGGGAATCGTGCTTGTCCTGGACCGCCGCGGCCTGCATTTTCGCGGCGCGGTTGGCCTTCTGACGTTCACGCTTTTCGGTACCCATCGCCGGAGGACGTTACCAAGTCCGTTCTCGAGCGACCCACGCCGCCCCGGCACGACGGTCGGCTCGACCGGTTGGCGTGGCGGTCGTCGGTGGGCCCGGGTGGTCGTCGGGCCGGAATTCGCCGCGTCGATGTGCCAAAATCGGTGCGTACCCTTTCGGGGTCATCGGCCCGTGAGGGTCGGGTACCCGGCGTCGCGGGAGCGACGAGAGGAAGTGCGACATGGTCGAGACCAACGGACGGGCGGTCGGACCGGGTGGGGACGACCTCGGCGACGAGGACGACGAGGGCCCGGACGGCGCCGACGACGTGGCGTTCTCGCGCACCGTCGGGGCGAGGTTGCGGGCCGTCCGCCGCCAACGGGGCATGTCGCTCGCCGACGTCGAAGAGCGTTCCGAAGGGCGTTGGAGCGCGTCGGCCCTCGGGGCGTACGAACGGGGATTCCGCAACATCACGGTGCCCCGGTTGCACGCCCTGGCAGCGTTCTACGACGTGCCGATGGCCGTGCTGCTGGGCGAACCGGTCGCCGATGCGGCGCCGCTGCACTCCCAGTCGATCGTGCTCGACCTCGAGGCGTTGCGAAAGAACGCCGCCGACTCGCCGGTCATGGGGTTCGTGAACTCGATCGTGGTGGCCCGGGGCGACTTCAACGGCCGGGTGCTGTCGTTGCGGAGCGACGACCTGCGGGCACTGTGTGCCCTGGTGGGCGCCGACTCGGTGGGCGAAGGTGTGCAGATCCTGCGGGGCTGGGGGGTCCTGATCGGCGTGGCCGATCCCGTCGTCGACCCCGAGGCCGACGCGGCACCCGACTGAGAGCGGACCGAGGGCGATCCCGGCCGGGTTGCCGGGCGACGGTACGCTCTCCGCGGTGGCATTCCTCGTCCAGAAGTTCGGTGGTTCGTCGGTGGCCGACCCCGACCGGATCCGGAACGTCGCCGA
>JBDZVK010000481.1:0-1563 GCA_040255725.1 Actinomycetota bacterium | reverse complement strand
GACACGCACCTGGCGATCCGCCCCCTCGATCAGCTCACCGACTCGCCGCTCCCTGGCACCGACGGTGCCTCGGCACCGTTCTGGTCGCCCGACGGTAAATCCATTGGCTTCTTCGCTGACCATCAGCTCAAAGTCATCGACCTCGGGTCGGGAACCGTGAGGTCACTCTGCCAGGCGCCGAGTGGGAACAGCGGGTCGTGGAGCACGAAGAACGTGATCCTCTATGTGCCTCTCGACGCGACAGAGGCGTACCGCGTTCCGGCGGCCGGCGGCACCTGCACCAAGCTGGCGCTGCGCGGCATCGTTTCCACGACCGGAGGCACTGTCCAGTTTCTCCCCGACGCCGAGCACTTCCTCATCAGTTCGAGCGACCACACCTGGTTGGGTCGATTGGAGAGCGATTCCGTCACGCTGCTGCACGACAACATCCTTACTTCGTCGGTCTTTGCGGCGCCAGATTATCTCCTGTTCGCCGGGTCGGACCAGTCGCTCACCGCCCAGCGTATCGACGTGGGTGCCGGAGCGTTGATCGGTGCGCCCCATCGCCTGCTCGATCGAATCTCGCACCCGAACGGCTTCCTCAGCGTCTCAGCCTCGCTCGACGGAGTGCTCGTCGCACGTACGCGATCAGCGGACGGCGGTCGCGTGGTCACTACGGTCGGTCGCGGGGGAGCGGCGACCGATTCACTTACCATCCACCAGGACGCCTGGAGCTATCGGCTCGCCCACGATGGGCGGCGGCTGGCACTTGGCGGGTGGGCGCTGTGGACTCTGGATCTTGCTCGCGGCATCACCAACGTCGCGGCCTCCGTGCCAGACTCGCTCCGCGAGACGATGATCTATCCGGTGTGGGCGCCGAGCGACACGGCTATCGTATTCGCGGACTCCTACGGGCACTACGGAGTGAACGTCCTCGATCTGCGCACTAATCGCGTCCGTGGGCTCTTCGAGTCGCCGGTCGCAACGCGTCCGGCGGAGCCCGAAGACTGGTCGCCCGACGGTCGATCCATCGCCTTCCTGTTACACGGCGCCCGCGTGGAGCCGTGGGTGTACGACGTACCGACGGGCACCACGCATCAACTCTTCACAGAACAGGGCGACGTGTCGGCGATCCGGTATTCCCCCGACGGCCGCTGGGTCGCTTACCAGTCGAACGTGACTGGCTCCGACGAGATCTACCTGCGGGCGCTTCCCGCCTCCGGCGTTCCAATCCGGGTGTCGACGGCCGGAGGCCGCATGCCGCGCTGGCGCAGCGACGGGCGTGAGCTCTACTATGCCGCGCCCAACGGAGCGGTGCTTGCCGTAGCGATCAGGACGTTGTTGAGCGGCGCCATCTCGGCACCAAGCACTGTGGTCCCGGTCCCGCCGCTCGGTCGCAGGACGTACTTCGACTTCGAGCCGATCCCCGACGGACAGAGCTTCGTTTTCGTTCTCCCGCCGCCCCAGGACAATGGTTTGATCCTCATGCAGAACTGGTGGGCGCATGCGAGGCGTTGAGGATCGGAGCCTCGCCGACCGCTACCGCGTGGAGCGCGAGCTGGGCGCGGGCGGGATGGCCACGGT
>JBDZVK010000480.1:0-1564 GCA_040255725.1 Actinomycetota bacterium | reverse complement strand
CTGCTCCGCTGAACCCGGCCGGATCGATCAGAGTCCGGTCGGGTTCCGGGTCCGATTCAGGGCTCTCCTGACTCAAGTGTGGGTGGGTGATCGGCTGGGAGTGGTGTAGCGCCTGGGTGTGGGGCTGGTTGGTGGGGTCCGCGTGACGCGCACGGGTGGTGACGAGAATCCGAGGTGCCTACGCCCAGATTCTTGGAGGTCACCTGCCCGTGCGCGTCACTACAGCATTCAAGCGTCTTTTGCGTCTGGAGGGCGTGAACGTCACCTCGGTGGTGTTCGGCCTGGACGTCGTCACCGTCACGGTCGGGTTGCGTCGCCGGCGTCTGCACTGTCCTCACTGTGACCACAAGACCCGGTTCCGTTACGACACCAGGCCGTGCCCGTCGACGTGGCGGCACCTGGACCTGGGGGTGTGGCGCGTGCAGGTCCAGGCGACACTGCGCCGGCTTCGGTGCCCGACCCATGGGGTGATGGTCGAAGCGGTCCCCTTCGCCCGGCCCGGCGCGCATCTGACCCGCGACTTCGACGACCTGTTGGCCTGGCTGGCCACACGGATGGACAAGACCTCGATCGCCCGGTTGTGCCGGGTGTCGTGGCGCACCGTCGGGCGGGCGTGTGCCCGGGTCGTCGCCAGCGAACTGGACCCGGGTCGCCTCGATGGGCTGTTCCGCATCGGGGTCGATGAGATCTCCTGGCGCAAGCACCACAAGTACCTGACCCTGGTCATCGATCATGACCGTGGCAAGGTCATCTGGGGTGCGAAAGGCAAGGACGCGGCCACCCTGGATGGGTTCTTCGACGAGCTCGGCGAGGCCCGAGCAGCCCAGATCCAGGCGGTTTCGCTCGATCTGGGTCCCGCGTTCCTCTCCTCGGTCACCGCGCCCGGCCACGCCCCACAAGCGGTCGTGTGCGCCGATCCGTTCCATATCGTGAAACTCGTCGGCGACGCCCTGGATGAGGTCCGCCGAGAACTTTGGCAGAACCTGCGACGCCTGCCCGATGACCGCTGGGCGAAAGACTTCAAAGGCAGCCGTTGGGCACTGTTGAAGAACCCCGAAGACCTCACCGACACTCAAACCGCGCAACTCGCGAAGATCCGCCGCAACCGGGGCGGGATCTGGCGGGCCTATGAGATGAAAGAACAGTTCCGGGCCATCTTCGCCGGGGACCTCACCCGCGACCAGGCCGCTGAACGGCTCGACCGGTGGTGCGCCCGAGCGCAACGCAGCCGGCTCGCCCCCTTCATCAAAGCCGCGCGCACCATGCGTCACCGCCGCGACCTCATCCTCAACGCGATCGAGCACGGCATCTCCAACGGCCGCGTCGAAGGACTCAACAACAAAGTCCGCCTCATCATCCGACGCGCGTACGGCTTCCACACAGCCGACGCCGCCCTCGCACTCGTCATGCTCGGCGCCGGCCCCATCAACCTCCAACTCCCACACGAACGAACACACGTTCCCCGGAACGAGCCCACATGAGAGTCAGTAGAGCCCGATTCAGGGCACGAGCACGGCCCGGCCTTCGATCCGGCCCTGTTCCAGCTTGTCGAGCGCGTCGGCCG
>JBDZVK010000479.1:0-1566 GCA_040255725.1 Actinomycetota bacterium | reverse complement strand
CACCACCACGAGCAGCACCCAGGGCAGCCAGTGCGACGAGAACTTCTTCGGGCGCCGCCCGTCGGCGCCGCTCACGGCGTCGCCTCCGCGGTCGTCGTCGACGGCGTGGTCGACCCCGATGCCGTGGCGCCGCCGCGTCGCAGCAGGTCGTCGAGGCCGGATTCGGTCACGTTCGTGATCGTCTTGGCCACGACGACCCCGTCGGGGTTCACCACGAAGGTCTCGGGCACCTTGGCGACGCCCCAGTCCAATCCGATCGTGTCGGTGTCGACGGCGAGCACCGGCCAGGTGGCGCCGCCGAACTCCGCGAAGAACGCCTTCGCCGCGGCCGGGGTGTCCTGGAACAGCACGTTCACCAGCTCGGCGTCACCGGCCGCTTCGTGGCGCTGGGCCCAGCGCCGCAGCTCGGGCGCCTCGATCCGGCACGGCTGGCACCACGACGCGAAGAAGTTGACCACGACGAACTTGCCACGCAACGAGGTCAGGTCGAACGAGTCGCCCGTGAGGGTCTTGCCCGACAGCGCCGGGGCGACCTTGCCCAACAGCGGCGATTCGGCCGATTCGGTCTGGGTCTTCGAGATCGCCAGCACGCCGATCAACGCGACGAGCACCGCGGCGACGCCGAGCGCCGCCCACCGGGTCGTGGAGCGCCGGCGGCGTCGACGCGGCCCGGTCGACTCGGCGGTGCGGTCCTGCGTGTTGCTCACCGCACTCCCACGGGATCACCGCGATCGACGGCCGCATCGCCGGCGAGTTCGGGCACGGGTTCGGCCAGCGGTGCCGAGACCGGATCGGTGGGACGTCGGCGTCGTCCGGGGAATGCGGCGAAGAACGCGCCGACGAAGATCAGCCCGGCACCGGCCCAGATCCACGACACCAACGGTTCGATGTAGACGCGCAGGGTGATCGGACCGTTCGGTTCGTTCGGCATCGACAGCAGCGACAGGTAGACGTCGGACACCGGCGTGGAGCGCACCGACGGCGTGCCCACCACCTGGTTCGCGTTCGCGAACTTCTTGAGCTTCGGTGCGTACACGCGCCCACCGTCGATACGGATGCGCGCCTGTTGGACGACGACGTTGCCCTCGGTGCGGGTCGACGCATTCAGGTACGTCACGCTGTGGCCTTCCAGGTGGGCGGTCTGCCCGGGTCGCAGGGTGTAGTCGGCCTGGGTCACGTACGCGCTCGACGCCACGACACCCACGGCGACGATCACGACCCCGAGGTGCACGATCATGCCGCCGTTGGTGCGGCCGACCAGGCCGCGCCAACCCTGGCGGCGGGTCGCCAGCACGATCTGGCGCAGCGACGCGCCGGCGACGAACCCACCCAGGCCGAACACGACGAGCGGGACGACGCCCCGCGCACCCAGCGCGACGGCCAACACGACCGTGCCGGTCCCCACCCAGGCGGGCACGAGCAGTCGGTGCCGCAGGGTCTCCCCCGACGCCTTGCGCCACGGCAACGCCGGCGCGACGCCCATCAGGAACAGCAACGCGATCACGATCGGGCCGGTCATCCGGTTGAAGTACGGGCCGCCCACGGTGATCTTCGAGTCGTTGACGG
>JBDZVK010000121.1:0-7892 GCA_040255725.1 Actinomycetota bacterium | reverse complement strand
AACCAGGTGGGCATCTCGAAACGGCTCTTCGTCTACGACGTGGGCTACGGGCCGGTCAGCGTGGTCAACCCCAGGATCGTCGAGTCCGACGGCGAGTGGGAGTACGAGGAGGGCTGCCTGTCGATCCCCGGATTGTCGTTCGAACTGGTGCGGCCGAACGCGGTGCACCTGGTCGGTTACGACCTCGACGGCAACGAGATCTCCATCGAGGCCGACGAGCTCGAAGGGCGTGCCCTGCAGCACGAGATGGACCACCTCGAGGGCACGTTGTTCATCGAGCGGCTCGACGACGACCAGCGCAGGGCCGCCAAGAAGGCGCTGCGGGAGATGAACCTCGCGGCGTCGACCGAGTCGGATCCACGGCGCTCCACCGCGTCGGCCGGCGGATTGCGACTCCCCTGAGCCTGCCGCTCCCGTCGTCGCCGCGGCGGATCGTGTACCTGGGCACCCCGCCGTTGGCGGTGCCCACCCTCGACGCACTGGTCGCGGCCGGCTACGAAGTCCCTCTTGCGGTCACCGGTCCCGATGCACGCCGTTCGCGGCGCGGTGACCCCGAACCGTCTGCGGTGAAGCAGGCCGCCGCGGCACACGGGATCGCGGTGTCCCACGACGTCGGCGACGTCGCCGCCGTCGAGGCGGATCTCGGGGTGGTCGTCGCTTTCGGTCGGATCGTTCCCACCGCCGTACTCGACCTCCTGCCCATGTTGAACCTCCACTTCTCGCTGCTGCCGCGCTGGCGGGGTGCCGCACCGGTGGAGCGGGCCCTGCTGGCGGGGGACACCCGCACCGGGGTGTGCGTCATGGAAGTCGCCGAGGCGCTCGACGAAGGCGACGTGTACGCCAGGGTCGAGGTGCCCATCGGTCCGGAGTCGACGCTCGAATCGCTCCGTGGCGAACTGGTGGCGGTCGGCACCGACGCGTTGCTCGACGGCCTCGCCGACGGCTTCGGACCGCCGGTTCCCCAGGAGGGTGAGGTCACCTACGCGGCGAAGATCACCGCCGAAGACCGCCGTCTCGACTTCTCCGCGTCGAGCGAGACGGTCCGTCGGGTCGTCGCGGTGGGCGGGGCGTGGACCACCTTCCGCGGCAAGCGCTTCAAGGTGCACGCCATCCGCGTCGTCGCCGGGTCCGGCGGGGAGCCGGGCACGATCGACGACCGGGGCGACGGCGGGCCCGTGGTGGCGACCGGGCAGGGACGGGTCGAACTCGTCGAGGTGCAACCGGAGAACAGATCGCGCATGGCCGGGTCCGACTGGGCGCGTGGGGCGCGGCTCGCCACGGGCGACCGTCTGGGACCGTGAGCGGCCGACCCGGCAGCGACGACCCACGGGCGCTGGCGCTGCGTGCGCTCACGCGGATCGACGACGACGAGGGGTACGCGAACCTCGTGCTCGGCGCCGAGTTGGGTCGGAGTGGCCTGGATCGTCGGGACCGCGCTCTGGTCACGGCGCTCGTGAACGGCACGACCCGCATGCGCCGTGCCTGTGACCACCTGGTCGACCGCTTCCTGCAGCGCGCGATCCAACCCGAGGTCCGTCGCATCCTCAGGCTCGGTGCCTACCAACTCGTGTTCATGCGGATCCCGCCACACGCGGCGGTCTCCGCGACGGTGGGGCTTGCGCCCCGACGGGTGTCCGGGCTGGTCAACGCGGTGCTGCGGCGGGTCAGCGAACACCCCCTCGACCCCGACGATCTCTCGGCGTGGCCCGACGAAGCGACTCGCCTGAGCTATCCCGACTGGATCGTCGACCGGCTCGTCACCGACCTGGGCGCCGAGGATGCGCTGGCGACCCTGGCCGCGATGAACGCGCCGGCACCCGCGACGACCCGCGACGACGGGTACGTCCAGGATGACGCTTCCCAGGCCGTGGTCGACGTGGTCCGGGCCGGGTACGGGGAGCTTCTCGTGGACGTGTGCGCAGCCCCCGGTGGCAAGGCGACCGCCCTGGCCGCCCGGGCGAAGCGGGTGATCGCCCTGGACCGGTCCGTCGCACGGACCGGCCTGGTCGTGGCGAACGCCGACTCCACGGGGACCAGGCAGCGACTTGACCCGATCGTCGCGGACGGCCGGCGCCTGCCCCTCCGGCCCGGGTGTGCCGACATCGTGCTGCTCGACGCGCCGTGTTCGGGGCTGGGTTCGCTGCGACGTCGGGCCGACGCGCGGTGGCGTGTCACCGAGGCCGATGTCGACCGGCTCGCCAGGCTCCAGGGCGAACTGCTCGACGCCGCCGCCGAACTGGTGGTCCCGGGCGGCCGCCTGGTCTACAGCGTGTGCACGCTCACCGATGCCGAGACCGCCGGGGTCGTCTTCTCGTTCGCCTCGACACGACGCGACTTCCGGGCCGACCCGCCCGGGGTGCCGTGGCAGCCCGCGGGCCTGGGCGCGCGCCTTCTTCCCACGGCGGAAGGGCGGGACGGCATGAGCTGTTTTCGCTTTCGCCGGGCGTGATCCGTCCGGGGCCCGGTAGTTTCGAAGTCGTGCACGCCGAAGAGGACCGGACGATGATGCACCGTGCGCTGGATCTCGCCGCGTCGGTGCGGTGCGTCACGTCGCCGAATCCGTGGGTCGGGTGCGTGCTGGTCAGTCGCGACCGGAGGATCTACGAGGGCGCGACCGAGGCCGCCGGCGGCCGTCACGCCGAAGCGGTGGCGCTCGACGCGGCCGGTCCGGCGGCCGAGGGCGCGACCGTGTACGTCACGCTGGAGCCGTGCGCCCACACGGGACGCACGCCGCCGTGCGCCCAGGCGCTCATCGACGCCCGGGTGGCACGGGTCGTGATCGCCGTGGAGGACCCCGACTGGCATGTCGAGGGCCAGGGGATCGACGCCTTGCGGGCCGCGGGCATCCAGGTCGACCGTGCCTGTGACGCCGACGTCGCCCGGGCCGAGGCGCTGCTCGAGCCGTATCTGGTGCAGCGGCGGACGGGGCGGCCCTATGTGGTGTGCAAGTTGGCCGCGACGATGGACGGCCGTACCGCGGCGCCCGACCTGACGAGCCAGTGGATCACCGGCTCCGAGGCCCGGACCGACGCGCATCGACTGCGGGCCGAATCCGATGCGATCATCGTCGGCGCGGGGACCGTCCGTGCCGACGACCCGAGCCTCACCGTCCGACTCGTCGACGCGCCACGGGGTGACCCGCGCCGGATCGTGCTCGGCACGATTCCCGAGGGTGCAAAGGTGCTTCCCGCCACCGAGCACGACGGAGCGCTCGAACCGCTCCTCGACGTGTTGGCCATCGAGGGCGTCATCCAGGTGCTCGTCGAAGGCGGGGCCGGCGTCGCGCGTGCGTTCCACACGGCCGGCCTGGTCGACCGGTACGTGTTGTACCTGGCGCCGATGTTCTTCGGTGGTGACGATGCCCGCGGGCTGTTCGCCGGGCCGGGCGCGGCGACACTCGCCGACGCCTGGCGGGGTCGGATCGACCGGGTCGACCGACTCGGCGACGATCTCCGGGTCGAACTGGTCCCTGCGCCGTAGGTCACGTTCCCCACCCGGGGTGGGTCGCCGGCCGCCCGGGGCGGTACCGTCGTGGTCGAGACTCGGCGTCGTGAGCGCCGGACCGGACTGTGAAGGGTCGACCGGACAGACATGTTCACCGGCATCGTCGAAGAACTCGGCACCGTGGCGTCCCGGGACGGTGGCCGTCTCCGCATCGGTGCGACCACGGTGCTCGCCGATGCGCAGATCGGCGCGTCGATCGCCGTCAACGGGGTGTGCCTCACCGTCGTCGAGTTGGGGGACGGCTGGTGGGAGGCCGACGTCGTCGAGGAGACCTACGCCCGCAGCGCCCTGGGTGCGCTCCGGGCGGGTGACCCGGTCAACCTCGAACGTCCCGTGCAGGTGGGCGATCGCCTCGGCGGCCACATCGTCCAGGGGCATGTCGACGCCGTGGGTACGATCCTCGAGCCCGCGCCCGATCTGCGCATCGCCGTGCCTGCCGATCTGCTGCGCTACATCGTGCACAAGGGGTCGGTCACCGTGGACGGCACCAGCCTGACCGTCGCGCAGGTCCACGACGACGGCTTCGAGGTCGCGGTGATCCCGCACACCGCCGAGGTCACGACCCTCGGGCACAAGACCACCGGTGATCAGGTCAACATCGAACTCGACGTCATCGCCAAGTACGTCGAATCTCTCATGGAAGGGCACGCCAGGTGAGCGACACCGACGAGGCCAAACCGATCGACCGCTCCAACGGTGTCGCGGCGAACCATCGCGGTCCGAACGTTCCGCCGCCGGGATTCTCGACGGTCACCGACGCCGTCGCCGCGATCTCGCGGGGCGAGATCGTCGTGGTGGTCGACGACGAGGACCGCGAGAACGAGGGCGACCTGATCATGGCCGCGGAGTACGTCACCCCCGAGAAGGTGGCGTTCTTCCTGCACCACACCTCCGGGTTCATCTGCGCGCCGATCACCGCCGAACGGGCCCACGAGCTCGACCTCAAGCCGATGGTCGAGCACAACACCGAAGCGCAGCGCACAGCTTTCCTGGTGAGCGTGGACCTGCGACATGGCACCACCACGGGCATCTCGGCGTTCGACCGGGCCGCCACGGTCAAGGCGCTGGTCGACCCGGCGACCCGCCCCGGTGACCTGGCCCGTCCCGGTCACGTCCTCCCCCTCGAGGCGCGCCCCGGCGGGGTGCTCAAGCGGGGTGGGCACACCGAGGCCACCGTCGATCTTGCCCGGATGGCGGGGCTGTATCCGGCGGGGATCCTGTGCGAGATCGTCGACGACAAGAAGATGGGCATGGCCCGCACCGAGGAGCTCAAGGCGTTCGCCGACGAGCACGGCCTGTGTCTCATCTCGATCGCGCAGCTCATCCGTTACCGGCGCCAGCACGAGAAGCTCGTCAAGCGGGTCGCCGAGGCCCGGATCCCCACCCAGTGGGGTGACTTCACCTGTTACGTGTACGAGTCGGTGCTCGACGGTGAGCAGCATGTGGCGATGGTCCGCGGCGCGGTGCAGGGTCACAAGGACGTGCTGGTGCGCGTGCATTCCGAGTGCCTGACCGGTGACGTGTTCGGCTCGTTGCGCTGCGATTGTGGGGTGCAGCTCGACGCCGCGATGCGGATGGTCGCCGAGGAGGATCTGGGTGTCGTGGTGTACCTGCGGGGTCACGAGGGTCGCGGCATCGGGATCGGCCACAAGATCCGCGCGTACGACCTGCAGGACCAGGGCGCCGACACCGTCGACGCGAACCTGGCCCAGGGGCTGCCCGTCGACAGTCGTGAGTACGGCATCGGCGCGCAGATCCTCGTCGATCTGGGGATCACCACGATGCGGCTGATCACCAACAACCCGGCGAAGTACGGCGGCCTGGAGGGTTTCGGGCTCGACATCGCCGAGCGGGTGCCCTCGATCACGGCACCCAACCCTGAGAACATCCGCTACCTGCGCACCAAGCAGGAACGCATGGGCCACCTGCTCGAAGGGCTCGACGACTACTTCTGAGCCGAGCCGGCGCGGTCGTTCACCCGTCTTTGCACCGTCGACCGCCCCCTGGGGCCGAAAACCGTGCAAAGACGCGTTTCGGATGGCCCCGGCCCCGGCCGGCGGCCTCGGGGGGGGGCGTCAGCTGATGTCCATGTGGCGCGCCGCGGCGATCGCCAGGGCGACCAGCACCGCTGTGGTGCCGACGAGTGCGGCGATGTCGCCCAGGCCGACACCGGTGCCGAGCTGCCCGGCGCCGGTCGCCCACCAGAACGGGGAGACGTACCTGATCTGGTGGATCCAGGAGATCGCGGGGGCGAGCGAAGAGATCAAATAGCAGAGGGTGGCGAGCGCCGCGGTGACGCCGAGCGCGGTGCCCCGACTGCCGGTGGCCGCGCCCACGGCGAGGGCGAGCGCGCCGAAGACGAGGCCGAGCAGCACGATCGCGACGGTGACGCCGAGCAGCGGCCCGAGGCCGATGGGCAGGTCGAAGGAACGGCCGATCAGCACGCAGATCATGGTGGTCACGCTCACGGGTACCGCCAGCGCGGCCATCGCGGTGATCTTGGCCACGACCAGTTGGGTGCGTGACACGGGCAGGGTTGCGACCAGGCCCAGGATGCCGTTCTCGTTCTGCCCGGCGAGGGCGCTCGCGCCGTAGCCGATGGTGACCAGCAGGATGATGAGCGGAACGAAGTTCGTGTACAGGTTGGCGTTGACCCAGCCCACCGGTGAGGTCAGCGATCCGCTGGCGCCGAAGAGCGCCATGAGCGTGGAGTTGTCCTCGGACAGCGAGGCGAGTCCCGAATCGTCCTTGAACGCGGGGTAGAGCGCGACGATGACCATGGCGTAGACCGCCAGGCCGAGCGGGTAGAAGATCAGCGAGCGGCGGCGTTCGCGCAGGTCGAGACGCGCCACGTGCACCGGTGCGAGCTCAGTCGTCATCGTGGTCGTCGCGGTAGTAGCTGAGAAAGAGCGTGTCGAGGTCGGTCGGCGGGGCGGTGAGGTCGACGACGTCGTGGTGGGCTGCGCACTGCAGGACGGGCGCCATCGGCCCGGTCACCGCCAGGGCGATCTCGTGGTCGTCCGCGTGGGTGAGGGTGACGCCTTCGAGTGCGGCGAACGCGGCCGGGTCGGTGGGCCGGTCGAACACCAGGGTGATCCGGCGCGGGGCGCGTCGGCGGAGCCCGTCGATGGTGTCGGTGACCACGATGCGTCCGTCGCGGATGATCGCGAGCCGTTCGACGACCCGCTGGACCTCGTCCAGTTCGTGTGAGGAGAGGAACACCGTCGCGCCCGCGTCGGCGCTTTCGCGCATGAGCCGGGCGAACGAGTCCTGCAGCAGTGGGTCGAGGCCCGAGGTCGGTTCGTCGAGAACCAACAGGCGGGGCCGGTGCATGAAGGCCGCGACGATGCCGAGCTTCTGCCGGTTGCCTTTGGACAGTTGGCCGACGGGCCGGTCGAGTTCGGCATCGAAGCGTTCGACGAGTTCGTCGCGGTAGGTCGTCTCTTGGAGTCCGCGGACACCGGCGAACCGCTCCAGGATCACCCGTCCGGTGAGATTCGCGAACCAGGCCAGCTCGCCGGGCAGGTAGCCGACGTGACGGTGCAGGGCGACCGAGTCGGTGATCGGGTCGCATCCGAGTGAGGTGATCGATCCGGTGTCGGGACGCATCAGCCCCAGCAGCAACCGGATGGTGGTCGACTTGCCGGCGCCGTTGGGGCCGAGGAAACCGAAGATCTCGCCCACCTCGACCGTGAACGACACGTCGTCGACCGCACGGTGCGCGCCGAACGAGCGGGTGAGCCCCTCAGCGACGATCGCCGCGGTCACGGCGTCGCCTCCGGTTCCGGTGTGGCGTACAGCCCGTTGGTGTACACGTCGACCACCGCGGCGGTCCACCGTCCCAGCCCGTCCCCTCGGGTCGGGTCGCTGCCGGTCGCGGCGGCGATCAGGTCGGCGAACACGATCACCGCGAGGTCGTTGGCGAGCAGGAACGCCGCCCGGGTCGTCTCGTCGTCACCGGGGCGGACGAGCCCCTGGGTTCTGAGACGTTCCAGCACCGACACGGTGGCCGTGTGCAGGTCGGCGAACAACGAGCGCGCCAGGTCGCCGCCTTCGATCAACACGCGTCGCAGGTAGGGGAGCAGGTTCGGATGCGCGGCCAGTGCGGCGTCGAGCAGTGCGGCCATTCCGCCGGCGTCGGTCAGTGCACGCGGGTCTTCCAGAGATCCGATCACCTCGGCCAGGGCGGCCCGGAGGTGATCGTCGACGGCATTGCGCAGGCCGGCTTTCGAACCGAAGTGGTGGATGATGAGCGGTGCGGACACCCCGGCGGCCGAAGCGATCGTCCGCAGCGACACCGCGTCGGCGCCGTGGGCCGCGAACAGGCCCATGGCCTCGTCCCTGATCCGGGCAGCGGTGGTGCGGTCGTCGATCATCAGCGGTTGAAC
>JBDZVK010000478.1:0-1583 GCA_040255725.1 Actinomycetota bacterium | reverse complement strand
GTCACCGAGGTCACCGTCCAGTTCCATCAACCACCCCAGGTGGTGTTCGCCGACCACGACGTGGGCGGCCGCAACTACGTGCGCTTCCGGGTCACGCCCGACCAGGAGATCGCGCTGGGTGCGCGCACCAAGGTCCCCGGCGAGGCGATGGTCGGCCAGTCGGTCGAGCTGGCCGTCGAGTCGCGCCACATCGACGTGATGCCACCGTACGAACGGCTGCTGGGCGACGCCCTCGACGGCGACCATTCGCTGTTCGCCCGCCAGGACGGCGTCGAGGCCGCGTGGCGGGTCGTGGATCCGATCCTCGACGACGCGGTGCCGGTCCGCACCTATGCGAAGGGATCCTGGGGCCCACCCGAGGCCGACGGCCTGGTACGCGACCTGGGCGGCTGGATCGACCCGAAGGCCCCGGCATGATCACCGACACACCCCAGTGGCAGGCACTCGCCCGCCGGACCGACACCCCCACGATCGCCGAGCTCTTCGCCGCCGACCCTGGCCGGGGTGACCGTCTGGTCGCCGAGGGCGCCGGTTGGGAACTGGACTACTCCAAGCACCGTGTCGACGACGGCATCCTCGCCGATCTGCTCGACCTCGCCCGGGCGGCGGGGCTCGCCGAGCGGATCGAGGCGATGTTCACGGGCGAACACATCAACGTCGCCGAGGACCGCGCCGTGTTGCACACCGCCCTGCGGCTGCCCGCCGATGCGACCCTGGTCGTCGATGGCGCCGACGTCGTCGCCGAGGTGCACGACGTCCTGGCGCGCATGGGGGCGTTCGCGACCCGGGTCCGCGACGGCTCGTGGCTGGGCCATTCGGGCGCACCGATCTCCGCGGTGGTCAACATCGGGATCGGGGGGTCCGACCTCGGCCCGGTCATGGCGTACGAGGCGCTGCGGTCCTACTCGGACCGTTCCCTCACCTTCCGCTTCGTGTCCAACATCGACGGCACCGACTTCGCCGAGGCCACCCGCGACCTCGACCCGACCCGGACGCTGTTCATCGTGGCGTCGAAGACCTTCGGCACCCTCGAAACCCTCACCAACGCCCGCACCGCCCGTGACTGGCTGCTCGACGCGTACGACGGTGACGTCGATGCGGTGGCCCGCCACTTCGTCGCCGTGTCCACCAACGCCGAGAAGGTTGCGGAGTTCGGGATCGACCCGGCCAACATGTTCGCATTCTGGGACTGGGTGGGTGGCCGCTACTCGGTCGACTCGGCGATCGGACTGTCGCTGATGCTCGCGGTCGGCCCTGACGCGTTCGCCGACTTCCTCGCCGGCTTCCACGCGATGGACACCCACTTCCGTACCACGCCGCTCGAGGCGAACCTGCCCGTGCTGATGGGCGTCCTGGGCATCTGGTACGCCAACTTCCACGATGCGCAGACCCATGCCGTACTCCCCTATGAGCGGTACCTGAAGCGCTTCCCGGCGTATCTGCAACAGCTCGACATGGAGTCCAACGGCAAGCACGTCACCGCGACCGGCGGTTCGGTGGGCACCACGACCGGCCCGATCGTGTGGGGCGAGCCGGGCACGAACGGCCAGCACGCCTTCTACCAACTGATCCACCAGGGCACC
>JBDZVK010000477.1:0-1590 GCA_040255725.1 Actinomycetota bacterium | reverse complement strand
TATTCTTGCTAATCGTCAGCTTGTATTCTCCGGTGCTGCGAGTCGTGTAGCGTATGCAATGCCGTTGAGTGGCTCGCGTCAGATGAGTCGAAAATTGTCACTGCCGCCGCGATTTCCGTCGATGTCGGAGTCGCCCAGGCTTAGCAGCACCCCGCTCAGTTCGGCCGGCCGGGCGAAGAAGGGTGAGTGCCCACCGTCCAACTCGACGACCCGTGCCCCGATCCTGCTGATCGCATTGCGCCGAGCCCACGACTCCCCCACCGCGCGGTCGTCCCGCATGAGCACGTAGGTCGACGGCGTATCGGGCCAGCGGGTGATCGGACAACGCTCGGTGAACACGGTGAACGATTGGTGTCGAAGTTCGCCGAACGCATGGCGTGCCACCGATTCCGGGCAATCATGATAGAAGCCTTCCCGCACCGACTCCCAGGTAAGACCGAACGGTCCGGCACCTTGCTCTTGCGGCTCCGGAAATGTGATCGCGTCGGGGTTGGAGCTCAGGTGTTCGACGAACGAGTGACCGGGGACGGGCAGGAGGCCACCGACAAACACCATCCGGCGCACCGGGTACAACGTGGCGATGACAGGTGCACACAGCCCCGAGATCGAGTGCGCGACGACGACGACGTCCTCGGGTGCGCCGTCGGCTTCCCGCTCAATCGCATCGATCGCCACCTGCGCCCACTTCAGCGCTCCAGCCGAGTCGTCATCGACCGGGAGATCCGGTGCGACCACGCGATGGCCTCGCCGGGCCAGCTCCGCGGTGACCGCATCCCAGCAGGAGCCATAATGCAGCCCGCCGTGTAACAGCGCGAATAGGGTCAACGTCCGGTGCGGGAGAGTCGACTAACGATTTCAGGCCCGGCCAGCGGCATTTCGATGACGCCCGGCGCTGCGGCCACCACGCGGGGAATGGCATTCACCGCGGCCATCGCGGTGGCCGTGATTCCCGGATTGACGTGATTTTCCTTGGACTGTTCGAGGTACAGTTCCAGGCTCATGCTGGGGTTTCCTTCGACACGAAAAACCATGCCGCCCTGTCCCTCGCGCGAGGGCTTGGGCCAGTGTTCGGGCCACGGGGTGGAACTCACGGTCGCGAAGTATTGCACGGCCACCACTTTTCGGTCGTCGACCACCCCGGCCAACTGCCAGCGGTGCCCACAAATCGTGCCCGCCGGCACCACGCCGAGGGCCGTTGGTAGATCGACCGGGGCCAGCAATGTCTCCCAGTCGAGTTCTACACCGTCGAGTTCGATGCCGAGCAGGCCCGCGATATAGCGCACGACCGTCTCCCAGTCATGATTCACCTTGCCCGAGGCTATGCGGACCGGGACGTGGCCGTCCGGCTTGCCGAAACCCATCGACTCATGCAGCACATCCCAAATGGGATAGGCCTTGTCCAAGTCGACCGCGTATTCATCCATCCGGTACGAGGTCACCCTACCCGCGCCGGAGAGAAGGGCGGTCGGGAGATTGAGGCTGATGAAGCCGGGCTCACTACCGGTCGCGTAGAACGTCGAATGGCCCTTTTTGGTGGCTGAATCGAGCACTGCACGCCAGTGATGCGGCGCGGCGTCCGGGTACACCATC
>JBDZVK010000120.1:0-8019 GCA_040255725.1 Actinomycetota bacterium | reverse complement strand
CCGGTCCGGGTCTGGGAGCCGTTGAACAGGCCCCGCCCCCACAGCCCGCCGTGGCCGATCGCGATCTTCGCCTGGTCGAGGTTGTAGGCGGCGCCCTGGCTGTGCGCCGCAGCCACCCCGGTGTCGGTCTGGGTGACGAACACGGTCAATCGGTCGGTCTGGTACTGCTTGAGCGCGCCGGAGGTGACGATCGCAAACGCCACGACCACCGCGAGCAGCGCGAGCACCACCAGGTAGCGACCCTTGGTGCCTCCGATCCACAGGATCGTCGGCACCATCGCGACGAACACCAATGCCGTCCCCAGGTCTCCCTGAGCGAGCACCAACACGATCGGCACCCCCGACACGGCCAGCAGCGCCGCCACCCGACCCAACGTCGGCTCGCCGCGGTAGTGCGCGGCCAGTCCGGCGATGCCGACGATGAACGTGACCTTCGCGATCTCCGACGGCTGGAGCTGGAACATGCCCAGGTCGATCCAGCTCTGAGATCCCTTGTGCGACGACCCGAGCGGGGTCAGCACGAACAGCAGCAGCGCCAGACCGGCCCCGTAGATGAACGGCGCCCAGTCCCGGTAGTGCCGGTAGTCGATGGCCAGGATGATCGCGGCGGCGACGATGCCGAGCACCACGTAGAAGAGCTGCTTGGCCGCCTGGGCGTAGTAGTACGGCGGGTTCGCCCCGCGCGAGGTGGAGAACACCATCAACAGGCCCACCGCCGAGATGGCGAGCACCGACACGATCAGCACCCAGTCCAGGTGCCGGTAGGGCGCGGCCGGATCGTGCCGCAACGACCCGAGCGTGCCGCGACCCGGTCGGCTCCGGCGACCCAGCGCGGCCGGCGCGCTCATCGTCCCCCCGTCGCGACTGCGCCCGACGTCGTGGTCTCGGTGGTGTCGCCGGCGCCGCCGCCGATGGCTTCGGGCGAGGTCACCCCGTTGTCCGCGGTTGCTTCTCCAGGAAGCGTGGAGGTCGTCGTGGTCGAGGTCGTGGGTGGTGGCGGCGACGAGGGGATCGTCGGGGCCACCGTCGGCCAGCGGCCGGTCGTGGCGACCGGTTCGAGCATCGCCCGCACCACTGGCGCCGCGGCCGCGGCGCCGTACCCCGCCTCTTCGAGGGTGGCCACCCCGACGTAGCGGGCGTCGTTGGTCGGGCCGAAGCCGACGAAGAACGCGTTCGAGAACTTCTCCTGACCGGTCTGAGGGTCGATACCGGTCTGGGCGGTACCGGTCTTGCCGGCGACCGGGAACCGGTCGAAGGGGAACCCGGCGAAGACTTCCGAGGCGGTGCCCCGGGGACTGGTCGACTGGGTCACGCCCGAGAAGCCCTGCATCATCGCGGCGTGCCAGTCCGGCTGCAGGTCGATGTGGCCGATCTTCTCCGGCTTGGACGCGGTCACCACGTCGGCCGGATTCAGCGGTGCGCCGGAGGCGTTCAGCTTCGCAAAGGGCTTCAGCACCCTGAGCAACAGGGTCGGCCGGTAGCGGTCGCCACCGTTCGCGAACTGTCCGTAGGCGTTCGCGAGCTGCAGCGGAGTGACCAGCAGATCACCCTGGCCGATCGCCAGGTTCAGGTTGTCACCCGTGTACCAGCCTTCGGTGGGGAACGCGTCGGGATGCTCGTCGTGCAGCTTCTTGCGTCGGGCAGGCGTCGGTATCGGCACGGCCTTTTCGTCGGGGAGATCGATGCCGCTCATCTGTCCGAACCCGAAGTCGTTCGCGGTGTTCTGGAGGGCATCCTCGCCGAACCGGCCGCGCCCTTCCCAGAGTCGCTGGCCGATGTTGAAGAAGTACACGTTCGACGACTGGGTGAGTGCTCGTGGCATAGACAGCCACCCCAGCGCGCCGTCGCCCTTGTCGTTCGTGAATCGCTGTCCACCGACCTCGACGTACCCGACGTCGTGGTAGGGCGAGTTCGCCGTCACGATGCCGTGCTGCAGCCCCGAGGCCGCGGTCACCAGCTTGAACGTCGACCCGGGTGAGTACAGCCCGCCGTCGGCCCGGTTCGTCAGCGGTGAATGGGCGCTCTTGGCCTGCAACGCCTTCCAGTCCTTCTCGGAGATCGCCGGTACGAAGATCGACGGGTCGTAGGTGGGATACGACGCCATCGAGAGCACCTGCCCGTTCTTCGGATCCATCAACAACGCAGCCGCGCCCGGGACGGGCGGGTTGCCCCTCGACTCGCGGGTGGCGGCGATCTGGAGGGCCAATGCCGATTCGGTCGCCGCCTGTGCGTCGATGTCGATCGTGAGTTCCACGTCGTGCCCGGGCACCGGCTGGACCGTCTTCACGGTGCGCACCACCTTGCCCGCCGGGGTGACCTCGACGACCCGCTCGCCGTCGGTGCCGCGCAGGTACTTCTCCAACGACTGCTCGACGCCCGACAGCCCGACCTGGGCGTCCTTGGGGTACGGGTCGTCGTCGTGCTCGTGGGCCTTCCACATCGCCTCGGGGATCGGCCCGACCCGACCCAGCACCTGCGCGGCCAGGCTGCCGTAGTGGTACTGGCGCAACAGGCGGGTCTCGGCCACCACACCCGGGTAGTCGGCCTGGTGCTCGATCAGCTCCACCAGCAGCTCGTCGGACACGTTCTCGGCGAGCGGGACCGGATCGAACGGTCCGACCTGGTTGACCGAGAGGGCCCGTTCGATCCCCGCGGGCGTGTACGGGGTCTTCGGGTGCTCGAAGTGGTTCAGCAGCGTCGCCACCCGCGAGATGACCGCGTCGCGGTTCGGGGCGTTCTCGAGCTTCTGGCGGTCGATCGCAACCACCTTGGTGGGCACGTTGTCGACCAGCACCTTGCCGTTGCGGTCGAGGATCCGCCCCCGCGGCGCTGGGATCGTGACCGTGCGGGTCGAGGTCAGCGTCGCGACGTGCTCATAGGTCGGGGCGTTCAACACCTGCAGATACCACAGCCGTGCGAACAGCGCCGCGAACACGCCCAGACACACGAGCGCCAGCGCCCGGAACCGCACCCGACGGTCGGCGGCGACTACCACCGGCCGACCCCCTGGATCCGGCGGTCGTCCTCCTCGGCGAACGCCCAACCCATGACCCGCCGCGCCGGCAGGCACAACACCGCGGTCGACACGGTGACCACCAGAGCGACCGTGGGCACCTCGGCGACGGCGAACAGGTGCTGGCCGAGCACTTCGCCGATCCAGGCGTACGCGAACACGGCGACCAGCGCGGCGACCGTGGCGCTCGCCAACGGGATCAACCGGCTGGTCCGCAGCACGCCGATCTGGGAAACCCCCACGCCGTAGCCGATCAACGTGTACACCAGCGCGGTGAGCCCCACGGGGCCGACACCCAACAGGTCGATCAGCAACCCGCAAGCGAACCCGACCGCGGCGCCGGCCTCGGGCCCCGCCGCGAGGCCCGCGGCGATCGTCGCCACGAGGATCACGTCGACCATCGCGCCCGCGATGGGGAGCTGGGCCGCCACCGACACCTGGAGTGCGACGGCGACGAACGCGACGAACGAGACCTTCGCGACCCGCAGGCCGGTCACGGGGTCGGCTCCCACAACACGACCCGCACGATCGACAACCGGTCGAAGTTCACGTACGGGTGCACGTCGACCCGTTGCTGGGTCCGGTCCGCGGTCGGCGCGACCGCCGAGACCGTGCCGACCGGAATCCCCGGCGGGTACGTGCTGGTGGCGACCCCGCTCGTGTAGACCGGGTCGAGCTTGGTGACCCTGACGTTCGCGAGGATCCCGTCGCTGATCCGTACGTCGCGGCCGGTGCCCATGCCGTGGGCCTCACCGGTGGTACCGGGGTCCTCCTTGTCGGTCCGCGCATAGACCTTGACGAAGAACGCCAGATTGGGGTCGGTGATCGGCTGGACCTGCGCCTGGCCGCCCGACACCTTCGCCACCTTCCCCACGAGCCCCTGGTCGGTCACCACCGCCATGCCGACCTTGATCCCGTCGCCCGAGCCACGGTCGATCGTGAGCGAGTCCGAGAAGTTCGACACCGGCCCCGAGGTGACCTGCGCGGCGACCGTGGGGAGGCCCTTCAGGTACGTGATGTCGGCCTGGGCGAGCAACTGCCGGTAGAGACGCTGGTCGATCTGGTCGTGGACCTTGCGGGCCTCGAGCGCGTCCACGCGCCGCTGCAACCGCTGGTTCTCGCGCTTGACCTCCGAGTAGTGGAACGCCGAGTTCCACAGGTTGCCGAAGGGATGGCCGACCCAGGCCGCGGCGTCGCGCACCGGCGAGAACACCGATCCGGCGACGCGTCCCACGCTCTGGACCGCGTCGGTCGAGCGGAAGTTGATCGTCAGGATCGTGAGCGAGGCGAGGATCAACACGACGAGCGTGAATCGGCGTCGACGGCGGGATCGCCCGGGACCGGCCACCAGCTTCCGCTACTCAGGCGTCGTTGGTCGAGCCGAACATTCCCCCGCCTTTGACACCGATTTCCTCGAGCCACTGACCTGATCCGATCGCCACGGAATGCAAAGGATTCTGTGCGGTGACGATCGGCATGCCGGTCTCGTGCTCGAGCCGGGCCTCGAGACCGTGCAGCAGCGCGCCGCCGCCGGTCACCATGATGCCCTTCTCCATGATGTCGGCGGCCAACTCGGGCGGGGTCTTGTCGAGGGTCGTCTTGACCGCGTCGACGATCGCGTCGACGGGCTCGGCGAGCGCCTCACGGATCTCGTCGGTCGACGTCACGATCGTCTTGGGCAACCCGGTCACCAGGTCGCGGCCGCGGATCTCGGCGTGCATCTCCTCCTGGAGCGGCCACGCGGAGCCGAGCGCGATCTTGACCTCCTCGGCGGTCCGTTCGCCGAGGGCGAGGCTGTATTCCTTCTTGATGTACTGCACGATGGAGTCGTCGAGTTCGTCTCCGCCGACCCGGACCGACTGGGACGCCACGATGCCACCCAACGAGATGACCGCGACCTCGGTCGTGCCGCCGCCGATGTCGACGACCATGTTGCCGGTGGGTTCGTGCACGGGCAGGCCCGCACCGATCGCGGCGGCCATCGGCTCCTCGATGATGTGGGCGGGTTTGCGAGCGCCGGCGAACTCCGCGGCTTCCTGGACCGCACGCTGCTCGACGCCGGTGATTCCCGAGGGCACACACACGACCATGCGCGGTTTCGACCAACGGCGCTGGTGCACCTTGTTGATGAAGTACCGCAGCATCTTCTCGCACATCTGGAAGTCCGCGATGACCCCGTCCTTCAGGGGACGGACCGCGGTGATGTAGGCGGGGGTGCGGCCGATCATGCGCTTCGCCTCGGTGCCCACGGCCAGGAGGCGGTCGTCGCGGGTCGACACGGCGACCACCGACGGCTCGTTCAACACGATCCCCCGTCCGCGCACGTACACCAGAGTGTTCGCGGTGCCCAGATCGACCGCCATGTCGCGACCCATGAGCGATGAGAAGACGGATTCGGTCATCTGGGAGGGAACCTCTCCCTTGGCGGCATCGAGGGGACGGGTCGGACGGTCGACCGCGTACGGGGCCCACCCGAGGGTCAGGAGGGACGACGGAGACCGACCCGGCAAGCCTAGCGAACCGGAACAGTGTACGCACTGTCACGAAATTGCAACAATCGTCACCGCGGCGACCCCGACGGGTCCAGCGGCGTCACCCCTTCGGGTGAGGTCGGGCCCGGTTCAGGCCAGGCCGGGAAACCAGAGGGCGATCTCGGCGGCAGCCGACTCGGGCCCGTCCGAACCGTGCACGAGGTTCTCGGTCGTGGTCGTGGCCAGGTCGCCGCGGATCGAACCGGGCTGCGCGTCGTCGACCGAGGTGGCGCCCATGATCGTGCGGACCAGATGCCAGGTGTTCTCACCCGGACCTTCGACGACCATCGCCAGCACCGGCGAGCGGGTGATGAACTCGATCAGTTCACCGAAGAACGGCTTGTCGGACAGCTCGGCGTAGTGCTGTTCGGCGAAGGCCCGGTCGACCGAGCGCAACTCGGCGGCGACCAGGCGGAGACCCTTGGCCTCGATGCGGGCGATGATCTGGCCGGACAGGCCGCGTTCGACGGCGTCGGGCTTGCACATGACGAAGGTGCGGTTCACGGTCGCCAAAGCTACGCGTCCTCTCCCGATCACCGCGAATCACCCCCGCACCGGGCACCCAGACCCACCCGAACAATGGGAGGTTTCCCACGTTCATCGCCGGCAACCTCCCAGAGTTCACCCCAGCCACCCAGACCCACCCAAACAATGGGAGGTTTCCCACGTTCATCGCCGGCAACCTCCCAGAGTTCGCAACGGATGGCGGGAAGGAGGCCGGGCGTCGGGCGGGTCGGCTCAGACGATCTCGGTGGACGGGCCCTGCTCGCCGGCCCACCGGCCGTCGGGGGCCAGCGTGAGGATGTCGACCCCGTCCGCGGTCACCACGAGTGAGTGTTCGAACTGGGCGGTGCGCCGACCGTCGCGGGTCACCGCCGTCCAGTCGTCGTCCCAGAGCCGGTGGTGCCAGTCCCCCAGGGCGATCATCGGTTCGATCGTGAAGGTCATGCCCTCTTCGATGATCCGGGTGTCTCGGGGGTCGTGGTAGTGCAGGACGGCGAGGTCCGAGTGGAACGTCTCGCCCACCCCGTGACCGATGAAGGCGCGCACCACGCCGAACCCGTGCGCTTCGGCGTGTTCGGCGATCACCCGGCCGATCGCGTTGAAGGGGCGGCCCGGCGCGACCTGCTCGATGGCCCGCTCCAGACACTCCCGGGTCACCCGCACCAACTGCCGTGACAGCGGATCGACCGTGCCCACGCACCAGGTCGCGTTGGTGTCGCCGTGCACCCCTTCGCGGTAGAGCGTCACGTCCAGGTTGACGATGTCGCCGTCGATCAGCGCCCGCGCGTCGGGGATACCGTGGCAGATCACTTCGTTGACCGACGTGCACACCGACTTCGGGAACCGGCCGTAGTTGAGCGGGCTCGGGTACCCGCCTGCCTCGATCGACGCCTCGTGGCAGATCGCGTCCAACTCGTCGGTGGTGACCCCCGGGGCCACCGCGTCACCGACGGTCCGAAGGATCTCCGCCGCGGCCTGCCCGGTGCGGCGCATCCGCTCGATCACGTCGGCCGACTTCACGTCGGGCTCGCCCCGCACGCTGCGCTCACCGGTGTCGGCGTAGGGCGGACGCTCGATGTGGTCGGGCACCGTGCGCATCGGCGACTGGGCGTGCGGACGGATCGCCTCGAACGACGGTCGGTGACACCGCTTGAACTTGCGGCCCGATCCACAGAAACACGGATCGTTCGCACGCAGACGGGTCGGGTCGACCAGAGGCGACGTGGGGCTCATCGACGGTCGGCTCCTTCGCGGTCGTCGGGATCGTCCGCCTCGAGTTCCGGGGCGTCCGGGTCGGCCGGTCGGGCGATGCCGACCGTTGCCAGCGTACGGGCTTCCCCCTCGCGGGCGCGGGCGTCGTCCCAGGCCCTGATCCAGTCGGCTTCGTCGGCGTCGTCACCGACCCGGGCCGCCGCATCGGCATGGACCAGTGCCCGTCGGGCCGCGCCGACCACGTACAGCGAACCGGTGACCAGCACCAGGTCCTCGGATGTCGCCAGTGCCAGCGCGCGTCGCAGTGCGTCGGACACGTCGGGTACCGATTCGGCGACGATGCCCAACCCGTCGGCCACCGCGGCGACCTCGGCGGCCGGAATCGCCCGCGGCGACGGCGGCGTGCACGCGATCAGAAAGCCCGCTTCACGAGCCCCGAGAGCCTCGAGCATCTCGGCGGGGTCCCGGCCGGACAGCAGCCCCACCACCAGCACGAGCGAACCGCCCAACGTGAAGTCCTCGGCGAGCGTCGCCGCGGCGACCCTCGCGCCGTCGGGGTTGTGGGCCCCGTCGATGATCACGGTGGGTTCGGTTCCCACCACCTCGAATCGGCCCGGCACGTGCACCGACGCGAACGCCTCGCGCACCAGATCGGCATCGAGCGGTCGGTTGACCAGCGCCTCGGTCGCTGCGAGCGCGAGCGACGCGTTCGTCGCCTGGTGCGAGCCGTGCAGCGGCAGGAAGATCTCGTCGATCGTG
>JBDZVK010000119.1:0-8069 GCA_040255725.1 Actinomycetota bacterium | reverse complement strand
TTCTCCTGTGGGGTCGTGTCCTGCTGTGTCACGTCGATGCTCCCAGGTACGCGGACGCGAGTTCCGCTTCGATTTCCGATGGTCGCCCCTCGGCGGTGATGCGTCCGCCGACCATGATGGCCGCCAGATCGGCGACGCCCAGCACGGTGCGGGCGAATTGTTCCACCACGAGGATCGAAACGCCGGTCGCCGCCACCTGGGCGACCAGTTCGTACAACTCGGAGACGATGAGGGGCGCGAGACCCATCGAGAGTTCGTCGAGCACCAGGACCGCGGGGTCCGTGGCGAGCCCTCGAGCCAGAGCGAGCATCTGCTGCTCGCCACCCGACATCGTCCCCGCGAGCTGGTGTCGACGCTCCCCCAACCGGGGAAACCGCGCGTAGGCCCGTTCCTCGATCGTCGCCGTGTCCATGCCGCCGTAGCTCGCCATGCGCAGGTTCTCGTGCACGGTGAGGCGGGGGAAGACGCCGCGGCCCTCCGGGATCATCGCGATGCCGGCCCGGGCGAGGGCATGGGGCTCGGTGCCGTTGACGTGGCGTCCGGCGAGATGGACACAACCCCGGGTGGCGGGGACGAGACCACCGAGGACCTTCAGCGTGGTCGACTTCCCGGCGCCGTTGGGGCCGAGCAACGCCAGCACCGACCCGGAGGGGAGCACGAGGTCCACCCCGTGGAGCACCTCGATCCGTCCGTAGGCGGCGTGCACGCCGCGCAGCTCGAGCAACACGGGCTGCTCGCTCATGCGGCCCCCTCGTCGGTCCCCAGATAGGCCGCCTGCACGTTCGGGTCGGTCTGGATGTCGTGGGCGGACCCGGACGCGAGGATCGCACCGAAGTCGAGCACGAAGATGGTGGCGCAGACCCGCATCACCAGTGGCACGTCGTGTTCGACCAGCAGGATCCCGAGCCCCTGCGCCGCGAGTTCGGTCAGCAGCCCGGCGAGATGGTCGCCTTCCGCGTCGCTGAGCCCCGATGCCGGCTCGTCGAGCAGCAGCAGTCTCGGGCCGGTGGCGAGAGCCCGGGCGATCTCGACCAGACGGGCCCGGCCGGTGGGGAGATCCTCGGTCCGTTCATCGGCGACGTCGCGCAGCGAGAGTCGGTCCAGCAGCGCATCGGTGGCCGCCGCGGGGCTCTGAGCCCCGCGGTCGCGCCGCACCTCGGCGGCGACGAGCACGTTCTCGCGTACCGTCATCGAACCGAAGCTCTCCAGACGTTGGAAGGTCCTGGCGATCCCCGAACGTGCCCGCCGGAACGGCCGCATCCCGGTGATGTCGGCACCGTCCAGTGCGACCCGACCGGCATCGACGGGTTGCAGACCGGTGATCACGTTGAACATCGTGGTCTTGCCGGCGCCGTTCGGACCGATCAGGCCCGTGACCGACCCGGCGGCGACCTGCAGGCTCACCGCGTCGAGCGCGAGATTGCCGCCGAAACGGACCGTGACATCCGCGACGTCAAGCAGGGACACCGCAGTCCTCTCTCCGCGATCCGAGACCCGCGTCGAGGGAGACCAGATCGGCCTCGGTGGCGGACTCTCCGGCGACGACGAACGCTTCGGGACCGACCTTGGACTCGCCCGGCTGCGAGCCTTCCTGCCCGGGATCGATCTCGTCGTCTCGGGCGCCGAAACGCTCGCGGACCCGGTCGACGGCCTGCATCACCGCCCCGTCGGGATTCTGCGCGAGGGTCACCCCCACCAGGCCCGGAGCGATGAGCATCAGGTTGTTGATCGACGGGAAGATCTCGCCGAGTCGGGGCATGGCCACCAGGAACACCGCACCGACGAACGCCCCGGCGATCACCGCGATGCCGCCGACGACAGCCAGGAGCAGTACGGCGAGGCCGGGGAGCGCGCCGTTGATCAGCGAGTAGTCGGACTGGCCGACCTGGCCTTTCCAGCACCCGAGCAGGTAGCCGCCGATCCCTGCGATACCGGCCGAGAACGCGAAGACGGCCAGTTTGGCCACGGTCTGGTTCATGCCGATGGTCGCGGCCGCCGCCGGCGAGTCCTTGAGCGCCTGGAGTCGTCGACCGTACGAACTGTGCCGCAACGCGAGCACCCCCAGACCGAGCGCCGCGAAGACCACCGTCATGAACACCAGGTAGGCGTGGTCGCCGGCGAGGAACGACGGGCGTCCGAACGCGCGCGTTCCCGACGAGAAGTTCTGGTCACCCGCGAAGACGACGTTCTCGACCACGAGTGCGAAGGCCATCGTGCCCAGCGCGAGGTACAGGCCCTGGAGCCGCAGCGCGGGCAGGGCGACGAGCGCGCCGATCGCCGCGGCGGCGGCGAAGGCCACGACCAGCCCAAGCAGGGATCCTTGCGGCCCCACCACGACCACCGCGATGAACGCGCCGAGACCCGCGAAGGTGAGCTGGGCCAGTGAGATCTGCCCGGCGTAGCCGGTGAGGGGCACGTACGACAGCATCACGATCGCGAGGGCGACGACCACACCGAGGCTGCGCAGGTCGGCACCGTGGAGCAGCTCGGCGAGTCCGGCGACTGCCACGACGAGCAACACCGCGGCGATGACACCCTTGCGGAACGACGGACGGGGGATGCGCCCCAGGCGCTCGGTCGCCGCGGCGACCCTGATCCGCTCCTGGGGGATCACCAACAACACGACGAACAACAGGATCACGGGCAGCGATCCACGGATGTCGTTGTACCAGTCGGGTGACGACGACAGGTGCGCGGCACCCAGATCCATGTACGAACTGGCGAGCCCGAGGATCACCGCGCCGAGAAACGTGAGGGGCAGGCTCCGCAGGCGGCCGACCATGGCCGCCGCGAACGCGTTGATGACCAGGAGGGTCAACGTCGCCTGGTCGAGGTTCCCCGGCAGGGTCGGGGCGATCAGGATCCCGGCGAGGCCCGCGAGGAACGAACCCAGCATCCAGGCGCTCATCGAGGTCCGCGTGGGATTGCAGCCGTTCAGTCCGGTGAGGTCCCGGTCGTCGACGACGGCGCGCATCGCGACGCCCAGCCTGGTGCCCTTGAGGATGATGCGGAGACCGATCGCCACGGCGACGGCGCAGATCAGCACGATGATCTGGTGCCAGGGCAGGTTCACGCCACCGAACCGGACGACGTTGTCTCCGAAGAAACGCGGCAGGTTCGGCGGCGGCGTGATGTCGCCGGACCACACCACACGCGCGACCCCCAGCAACCCGACCAGCAGACCGATCGTCACGACGATCCTCGTGATCACCGACGCGCCCGACAGGTGGCGCATCAGCAGGCGTTCGATGAGCGCGCCGAGCAGCGGTGCCACGACGAAGAGCGCGATGACGATCGCCACGGGAGCGGGCAGATGCTGACGGACCCGCAGCTCCCAGTAGACGTACGCGACGATCATGCCGACCGCCCCGTGCGCGAAGTTGAAGATCCCCGAGGTCTGGTAGGTCACGACCAGGCCGCTGGCCGCGACGGCGTAGACACCGGCGGTGGCGAGGCCCAGGATCGTGAACTGGATGATCTCGGAGAAGCTCACGGCCTCAAGCCCTCAGGGGTGACTCACCCGACCGTGGTCGGTGGCGTGCCCCAGTCACCGTGGACCTCCGTGGTCGCGTCGGGGTCGCAGGCGAAGCTCTTGGTCGGGTCGTTCGAGTCGTTCGCCGGGAAGACCTTGACGAACTCGCCCTTCTCGACCTTCAGGATCATGGTGCAGGTGTTCGTCTTCTTGCCGCTGAGGTCCTGTGGCGGGTGCAGGCCGCCGCCCGTCCACTCCGTCTCGGCCTTCGCATCGGCCAGCAACTTGTCGCGCGTCAGGTTCGATCCGAGCTTCTTCGCGACCGTCGCGAACAGCAGCGCCGCGGAGAACGCCTGGACCCCGAGTGAGGTCTCGGCGACCTTCGAGTCGAACTGGTGCAGGATCTTCACGTACTCGCTGATCGCCGGCGAAGGGTTCTCGAAGGGTTGGGTGTTGGTCTGGACGTAGACACCGTCGGCGAACCCGGAGGCGGCCAGCGTCGAGTCGTAGTACTGCTGGCCGAGGTCGATCACCTCGGGCCGGTAGTTCGCGTCGTCGAGCGCCTGGAGCATGCCGATCGCCGCGTTGACCGTGTCGACCATCGTGACGTACTGGACGCCCTTGTTCTTCATGGTCTGCGCCTGGGTCTTCCAGTCGTTCTGGATCAGCGGATAGTGGTTCTCGTAGATGAAGTCGTAGCCGAGCTCCTTGCGGGCCTGCACCGCCCGATCGGCCTGGTCGGCCGCGGCGGCGGTGGTCGGCGAGAACACCGCCCCCTTGGTGATGGCGTCGGGGAACTTCTTCGCGAAGTACTCGGCCGTGCCCGTGGCATAGACGTTGCCCAGGTTCGGCACCGGTTCGACGTTCAGCGGACTCGCCGTCATCGGGTAGGTCGCGGTGTACGCCGACACCGAGATGAGCCCGCAGTCGACCAGGGGCTGAGCCATGGGCGCGTCCTGCACGACGCCGGTTCCCACGAGTGCGAAGGGCTGGTCGTCACAGGCCTGCTTCGCGGCGTCGAGGGAGTTCAGCAGCTTCGCGTCGTAGGTCTTCAATTCGAGCTTGCGACCGTTGATGCCGCCGAGGCCGTTGCACCACTTCACGAATGCCTGCATCGATGGTTCGATCCCCGCGGTCGGGACCCTGATCGCGCCGGCGTTCTTGTCGGAGATCACCCCGATCGTGATGGTCGAGTCGGTCACGCCCTTGTCGGTCGCCCCCTTGGCGTCGCCCGGTCCGCACGGTACCGGCAGGGTGCCGAAGTCGTCACCGCTGGTGCCCGCGGTCGTGGTCTTCGACGGAGCCGTGGAGTTCAGGTCGCCGTCGTCGGCGTTGTCGGTCCGGTTGCCGCAGCCTGCGGCGACGAGCAGGACGGCCAACCCGAGTGCCGTCAGCCGCCGACGACGGGTCCGATTCGTCGTGGTCTTCGCGTTCATCGCTGCTCTCACTGCTCCTCGTGGGATCGGACGGTTCGGCCACCCCGGTGGAGTTCTGACGGGGCGTCAGGCGAGGCTACCGGATCGCTGTCGACCGGCGTGGCAAAAGACACATCCCGGTGATCGTTCGCGGCCAGCGCCGCGCCCAGCGCCGCGAGGTGCTCGGCCCCGCCGCCCAGGCGTTGCTCGTGTTCCTTGGCCCACCGGAAATGGCGATGGACCGGATAGTCGAGGTCCATGCCGATGCCGCCGTGCAGGTGCTGCGCGGCGGCGACCACCCGCTGGGCCGCCTCGGCGGTGAAGTACTTCGCGACGGCGATCTCGGCGGCGGCGTCGACGCCGACGTCGAGCCGCCACAGGGCCCGCCAGGCGGTCAACCGGATGACTTCGGTGTCGATCCAGGCGTCGGCCGCGCGGTGAGCGACGGCCTGGAAGGTCGCGAGCTTCGATCCGAACTGCTCCCGGTCCGACACGTACGCGGCGGTCAGAGCGACGGCGCCTTCGCAGGTACCCACCTGGGCCACACAGGTCGCTGCGATCGCGCGGTCGCGCATCCAGCGATGGGCGTCCACGGCGCTGCCGACCGAACCGGTGAGGATCGCGTCGTCGCCGAGTGCGACCGCGTCGAGATGCACGATCGCAGAGGGTTCGCCGCTCATCGGCGTCAGGGTCTCGGTCGCCACGCCCGGTGCGTCCGCGGGGACGACGGCCAACACGACGTCACCGTCGACGAGCGCGACGGGGACGACGTACGCATCGGCGTCGGCGCCGAAGGGCACGTACCAGCCCGTGCCGCTGATGCGCCGCCCGGGAGTGTCACGGTGCTCGCACGCGGGCGGATCGATGGCGTCGTCGGCCCCGACGAGCACGCCGGTCAGGATCGTCGAACCGTCCACCACGCCGGGGAGCCACCGCGCCCGCTGGGCGCCGGACCCGAATTCGGCGATCGGCGCGGCGCCGAGCACGAGGGTCGCGTACGCGGGCAGTGGCGCCGCGGCGCGCGCCACGGCCTGGACGACGAGCGCGATCTCACAGAGCCCGAGGTCGCCGCCGCCGACCGATTCGGGCAGTCCGAGACCGGTCAGGCCCGCCTCGGCGAGCGCCTGCCAGGCGTCGCGGGGCCAGTCGTGGCGCCCCTCGCGTTCGAGGGCGCGCAGCGCATCGGGCGCGCACCGGTCCGCGAGGATCCGGTCCGCGAGGTCGGTGATCGTGCGTTGTTCCTCGGTGAAGGTCAGGTCCATGTGCTCACATCCTCGGGGCGCGGGGCATGCCGAGCCCGAACATCGCGATGAGGTCCCGCTGGATCTCGTTGACGCCGCCGCCGAAGGTGAGGATCAGGGTGCCCTGCATCGCCCGTGCGAGGCCCCCTTCGAGCACTGCGAGTGGTGAGCCGCGGTCCTGGGCGGCACGGGGTCCGATCACCTCGGCGAGCAGGCGGTACGCGTCGAGAAAGAACTCGGTGCCGTACACCTTGATCGCACTCGACAGGGCCGGGTCCATCGTCGACGCCGAGGCCGCCTTCCAGTTCATGAGCCCGAGCGCATCGATCCCGGCCCGCACCCGGGCCAGGTTCTCCTGCACCCAGCCCTCGTCGATGCGCCGCCGATGGGTGTGCTCGAGCGGCCGGCGGGCCCACTCGAGGGTGCCCTCGAACGCCCGCTCGACCGAGCCGGTCGGTGCGAGCGAGATCCGTTCGTAGTTGAGCTGGTTCACGATCAGGTCCCAGCCCCGGTTCACCTCGCCGATGACCGCTTCCCGGCCGACGCGCACGTCGTCGTAGAACGTCTGGTAGGTGCTCGCGTTCACCATCGTCGGGATCTTCGTGAACGAGAACCCGGGCGTGTCGGTGGGCACGGCGAAGATCGTGATGCCCTTGTGTTTGGGCGCGTCGGGGTCGGTTCGGGCCGCGAGCCAGATGTAGTCGGCGTAGCTGGCGAGGCTGGTGAACACCTTGGCCCCGTCTATGATCCAGGTGTCACCGTCGAGCACGGCCCGGGTCGTCAACGACGCGAGGTCGGTTCCGGCGGAGGGTTCGGTGTAACCGATCGCGAAGTGCAGATTCCCCGAGAGGATCTTCGGAAGGAAGAACTCCTTCTGTTCGTCCGAGCCGAACTCCTGGATCGTGCGACCGACCGCGTTGATCGTGAGGAACGGGGTGGGCGCGTTCGCCCGCCACGATTCGTTGGTGAAGATGTACTGCTCCAGCGGCGTGCGCCCCTGCCCGCCGTACTCGACCGGCCAGCCGATACCGAGCCAACCGTCCGCGCCCATCCGGCGGACGGCCTCGAGCGATGCCGGCCCACCGGTCTCGCCGGTCGCACATTCCTCGACGACCTCGGGGGTCATCAACTCGTCGAAGTAGGCGCGCACCCGGGTGCGCAACGCTTCCTGCTCTTCGGTGTAGGCGACGTGCACCGGATCCCCTGGCTCGGACGACTGCGACGGGCAGCAACTCTAGACCTGACGATGTGTCAGAATCTCGATCCATGGCCGACCAACCGATCAATCCGGACATCGATCTGGTCAGCGGCGAGTTCTGGGGACGCAACCCGCACGACGAACTCGCATGGATGCGCGCCAACGCCCCGGTGTACTTCGACCCCAACTCGGGGGTGTGGGGCTGTGCCACCCACGCGGCCGTCATGGAGGCCGAACGCATGCCGGCGGTGTTCTCGAACGCGCAGGGCATCCGGCCCGATGCGCCGCCCCAGGCGATGTCGATCGACATGGACGACCCCGAGCACCGGGATCGCCGCAAGCTCGTGTTCAAGGGGTTCACCCCGGCGCGGGTGCACGCGCAGGAGGACCACCTACGCGACCTGTGCAACCAGATCATCGACGCCGTCTGCGAGCGTGGCGAGATCGACTTCGTCTGGGACATCGCGGCGTGGCTGCCCCTGATCGTGATCGCGGACCAGCTCGGCGTCGCCCCCGAGGACCGGGCGACCCTGCTCGGGTGGTCCGACGACCTGTTGCGTGGCCTCACCGGGCTCGAGGACGAAGCCGTCATGGCAAGGACTGCCGAAGCGTTCGGTGGCTACTGCGAGTACGCGATGCGCCTCGCCGAAGAGCGACGACGCGAGGCGACCGACGATCTGATGAGTGCGCTCGTCCACGCCGAGGTCGACGGGATGCGACTCGACGCCGACTCGGTGATCGCC
>JBDZVK010000118.1:6022-8082 GCA_040255725.1 Actinomycetota bacterium | reverse complement strand
CGCCGGTGCCGGGCACCCGGGTACAGACGAGTGCGGGCACGAGCATAGAGGACCGTCCCCGGCGTGGTGATCGTCGCCGGCGGCCCGACCTTCGGGGTGCCACGGCCTGCTCTGCTGGTTCGGTGGGCGCCGTCGATCACCCGCGCGGCAGGGTTGCACCGCGCACGGTGCGTTTCCGGGCGCGCTACCTTGACCACTCCGATCGATTCGTGACTTCGAAGGACGTACCGATGGCCCCGACCAAGGAAGTGCAGGACTTCCTCGACCTGATCAACGGTCTCGACATGCCGCCGCTCGCCGACCAGGGACCAGAGGCGGCACGCGCGGGTTACGCCCAACTCGCTTCGACCGAGGGTCCCGAGGTGGCCGCCGTCGAGGACCACACCGTCACCGGCGGCCAGCACGGCGAGTTCGCCGTGCGCGCCTACCGGCCGGCCGGTTCCACAGCCGACGACGCGCTCGGGTGTCTCGTGTGGATCCACGGCGGCGGCTTCGTCATCGGTGATCTCGATACGGCCGACTCGACCTGCCGGGTGCTGGCGAACGAGGCGGCGGCCGTGGTGGTGAGCGTCGACTACCACCTCGCCCCGGAGCATCCCTACCCCGCCGCGATCGACGACGTGATGACCGCGCTCGACTGGGTGGTCACCCGTGCAGACGACCTCGGGATCGACCCGGCGCGACTCGCCGTCGGCGGCGACTCGGCCGGTGGCAACCTCGCCGCGGTGGCCTGCCAACTCGCCCGGGCCGCGCACACCCCGGCCATCGCGTTCCAGCTGCTCGTCTACCCGGCCGTGGATCTCGCCGAAGATCATCCGTCACGTCGCGAGAACGGCGAGGGCTACTTCCTGACCCAGGAGTCGATGGTCTGGTTCGGTCGCCAGTACCTGGCGGGCCGCGACCCGGCCACCCCGCGGGTTTCGCCGCTGCTCGCCTCGGATCTGACGAGACTTCCCCCGGCGATGGTGATCACCGCCGAGTTCGACCCGCTGCGCGACGAGGGAGCCGCGTACGCCGACGCGCTCGAGGCCGCCGGCGTGCCCGTCGAACGAGTCCACTTCGAAGGCGAGATCCACGGGTTCTTCGACTTCGACTTCCTCCCCGACAGCGCCGTCGCCCGGAGCCGGGCCGCTGCGGCGATCCGCGCGGCGTTCGCCGCGGTCGGGGGCTGAGTCGGTCTTTCAGAGCGTCGCAGCGGGTCGCTACAGGCCGAGACGCTCGTCGAGGAACGCGACGAGCCCCTCGATCGGGACCCGGTCCTGGGCCATCGTGTCGCGGTCGCGCACGGTGACGGCCCGGTCCTCCAGCGTGTCGAAGTCGACGGTCACGCACAGCGGGGTGCCGAGCTCGTCCTGGCGGCGGTAGCGACGCCCGATCGCCTGGGTCTCGTCGTAGTCGCACATCCACTTCGGTTGGACCAGGCCCAGCACCTCGCTCGCCACACCCGAAAGTTCCGGCTTCTTCGACAGGGGCAGCACGGCCACCTTGTAGGGCGCCAGACGGGGATGCAGCCGCAACACGGTCCGGGTCTCGCCTCGCACCTCTTCGGTGTGGTACGCCGAGAGCAGGAACGCCATCATCGTGCGGGTCGCTCCGGCCGCCGGTTCGATCACATAGGGCCGGTACCGTTCACCGGTCGCCTGGTCGAAGTAGTCGAGCTTCTCCCCCGACGCATTCGCATGGGCGGTCAGGTCGTAATCGCCCCGGTTGGCGATCCCCTCGAGCTCGTCCCAACCCCATGGAAACGCGAACTCCACGTCGGAGGTGGCGAGCGAGTAGTGGCTCAACTCGTCTTCGTCGTGGGGACGCAGTCGCAGCTCGTCTTCGGGAATCCCCAGGTCGGTGTACCAACGGAACCGCTCGTCGCACCAGTAGCGGTACCACTCGTCCGCGTCGGCGGGCGGCACGAAGAACTCCATCTCCATCTGCTCGAACTCGCGGGTGCGGAACACGAAGTTGCCGGGCGTGATCTCGTTGCGGAACGACTTGCCGATCTGCGCGATCCCGAACGGAGGCTTCTTGCGCGAGGTGTTCAACACGTTCGCGAAGTTCGTGAACAT
>JBDZVK010000118.1:0-5922 GCA_040255725.1 Actinomycetota bacterium | reverse complement strand
AGGATCGCCGCGTCGAGGCCCACGACGTCGTGGCGGAGCTGCACCATCGAGCGCCACCAGGCGTCCTTGACATTGCGGAGCAGCAGCACGCCGATCGGTCCGTAGTCGTAGGTCGAGCGGAAACCGCCGTAGATCTCGGCGGACCCGAACACGAAGCCGCGCCGCTTCGACAGGTTGAGGACGGCTTCCATGGTGTCTTCCGGTTCGGGGGCCGCGGGGCTGCTCATGGGGCCACACGGTAGTGGTCGACCCCACGCGTCCCCAGGGCCGGTATCGCCGACCGGGCGTCGCGCACGGCGTCTCACGGCGACGACCGGTGCCCGTCGGCGATCACGATCTCGTCGGACAGGTAGCGTGCAACGGGTGAGCTATCAGGCCTACAACATGCCGCCCCCCGTGCCCGTGGACCCGACCGACGTCGTCGGCAAGCGCATCGGCGCGTGGTTCGTCGATGCGGTGATCTTCGTCGTGGTGGTCTTCGTGGTCATGAACGTCTTCGGGTACGGACCGCAGGTGACGCAGGTGACCGAGAGGACCGTGAACGACTGGGCCACCACCCAGGGTCTGTCGACCACGACCCAGAGCGAGAAGCAAACCGCCGGACAGCGCTACTGCCAGGATGTGCTCGGGTTCGACGAATCCGGTACCGACGGCTTCGATCGCCTGTGCGCGCCGGTCGCCGGCGACGGGGTCGTGACGATCAGCCACATGAGCCGCTTCTACGCGCTATTCGGGATCCTCGCCGTCGTGTTCATCGTCTACCAGGGGCTGCTCGGGGCGAGCCTGGGCAAGCTGGCGATGGGCCTTCGCATCGTCAAAGCCGACGGAACTCAGGCCGGGGTCGGCGCGTCCGCGCTCCGCACGGTGCTGTGGGTGGTCGATGCGATCACGTGCGCCCTGCCGCTGGTCGGCGGCATCCTGTTGTTCACGACGAAGGGGCACCGGCGCGTCGGAGACATGGCCGCCGGCACGTACGTGGTACCGGCCTCCCAGGTCGGACATCCGGTGATCCTTCCCGGCCAGGCCGGGTGGGGCACCTACACCGCGGGCCCGTACCAACCGATGGGGCAGCCCGGCGGCTACGGGCAGCCCGGCCCACCGCCGGGCGGATTCGGGCAACCCGGCGCGCCGGCCGGCGGACCGCCGCCCGCGCCCACCGGCGCTCCGACCCCGTGGGCGCCCACCGGACCGGGGACCGGCGGACCCTTCGATTCCACCGCCACCGACGCCACGGCGGGAGGTACCGCGGACTACGAGGCCGACAAGCCGATCTGGGACGAGGCCCGCAACGCGTACATCCAGTACGACTCGGAGCGCTCGGAGTGGCTCGAGTACGACGACTCCGCGAAGGAATGGAAACCCATCAGCACCTGAGCCGCGGGTTCGGCCAGCGGCACGCCATGTCGGCCACCACGCCCCCACCCCACCCCACCCCACCGGCGACCACCCCTCCATGAAATCTGGTGCGAATTGCCGCTTTCAGCGGCAGAACGCGCCACATTTGCGTCGAGGCCGCTCCAAATTTGCAGCGGGATGACGGTCAGAACACCGCGACCGAACGCAGGCGGCGTTCCAGGTGCTCCTCGACGGCGCGGGTCGCCACACCGGCGAACTCGGTGACGGCTGCGGAGCCCGGACGAGCCAGCACCCGGTTCAGGCGACCCGACAGCACGTCGTCGAAGATGCCGAGCGCCTCGGGCGAGATCGGACCGCCCGAGCGGTGCGCTCGGCACAGCGCACCACCGGCCGACAGATCGAACGCGACCAGCTCCTCCGACTCGCCGCAGACCGCGCAGCGGTCGGTGAGCGGTCGGACCCCGTCGTGGGCGAGTAGTTTTGCGAAGAACGCCGGGGTCACCACCCGGCTCCCCGACTCGTCGAGGGTCCGCAGGGCGCCGGTGAGCATGCGGTAGTGACCCGCATCGTGCCCTCCTTCCTGGGACACCTGATCGATCACCTCGAGCATCGCCACGGCGTCGCGCAGCAGGTCGAGGTCACCACGGATCGTGGCGAACACCTCGACCCGCTCGGCCTGGGTGATCACGTCGAGGTTGCGACCCTCGTAGCACTGGATCGCCACATGCGTCGTGGGTTCCAGGCGCGCCCCGAACCTGGAGCTGGTCTTGCGGACCCCTTTGGCGACAGCCCGCACCTTGCCGCGCGTCTCGGTCACGAGCGAGATGATGCGGTCCGCCTCACCGAGTTTGTGGGTGCGCAGCACCACCCCGCGCTCACGGTAGAGCGGCACGGTTCATCCCACCCCGCCGAAGCGGCGCTCCCGGGCCTGGTACTCGCGAACGGCGTCGAAGAGATGCTCGCGGCGGAAGTCCGGCCAGAGCACGTCGGTGAACACCAGCTCGGAATAGGCGAGCTGCCAGAGCAGGAAGTTCGAGATCCGGAACTCGCCCGAGGTCCGCACGACCACGTCCGGGTCGGGGATCTCGGGCGCGTACAGGTGCCGTCGGATCGCCCGTTCGTCGATCTCTTCTGCCCGAACCCCTTCGGCGACGAGCGCCCGGACGGCGTCGACGATCTCGGCTCGGCCGCCGTAGTTGAAGCACACGTTGAACGACATGCGGGTGTTGTGCCGCGTCTGGGCGGTCGCCTCGTCGATGCGCTTCAGGATGCGCTTGGGGACCCGCCAGTTCGACCGACCGAGGAAACGGATCCGTACGCCCTTTTCGTCGAGTTCGTCGGTGTGGCGCATCAGGATGCCCTCATTGAACCCCATGAGGTAGCGGACCTCGTCGGGTGGGCGTTTCCAGTTCTCGGTGCTGAACGCGTACACGCTGAAGTGGTCGAGGCCGAGGTCGAGCGCCCCTTCGACCGTGTCGAACAGGGCGTCCTCACCGGCCGCGTGACCTTCGGTGCGCTTGAGCCCGCGCTGCTGCGCCCAGCGGCCGTTGCCGTCCATCACGCAGGCCACGTGCCGCGGGATCCGGTCGGGATCGATGCCGTGCGGGAGCTGCAACGTCACGCCCGCGACGTTACGGGGTCGACTGGGTGAGCGGGCGGATCGGCGATGCGAGGCGTTCGATGAACCATGAACTTCGCCGCGTCTTCACGTTCTTCGGAGGGTTGAGTTCGTCTACGAACGAAAAGTCCCCAAAGAATCGCATCAGGCGTCTCCGACCAGCCGAAGTCTCATGCTCCCGACCCTGACCTACTCGACGTCAGGGGTGCCGGCAGTCATGCGCAGGTTGTCGAGCTCCCAGTAGGCGCGCAGTGACGTGATGAGGCCCGTCTCGGTGACCTCGTAGACGTAGACACCGTCGACGACCGCGGCGCTGCCGTCGGCGAACGTCGAGGTGATGCTGCCGACGTTGGCGCAGCTCGACCCGGCCGCGTACGACTCGCGGATCGCAAAACGGATCTGGGGTTCGGCGATGACGGTGTCGTAGAAGGCGGCGATCGCACCGGTGCCGTGGTGGCCGTTGCCCTCCGGGTCGAACGGCGACGGACCGACCGGATCGGCGACGACCGCGTCAGCGGCGAACAGCGCAAGCCAGCCCTCGCGGTCTCCCGCCTCGATCGCAGTGATCGACGCGATCGCCGCACGCCGGGCGGGATGCGACGAATCCAGCGAAATGCCTTCCATCGCCCCAGTCTGACAGTCGCCCGCTGTCCTGGCGTGCCACGACCGTCGGTGACACCTTCGGTGGCGCCGATGCCCGGTACCCTTGCGAGGATGCCCGGGGACGAGTTGCGTGACCTGTCGGACGCGGCGCGCGACACCCTCGCCGCACTCGACGCGCTCACGGCCGACCTGGAGGGCGGCGAACACCGAGCCTCACAACGCACCATGGCCGCCGCTGTCGCCGACGCACTCGACCGCGACCGGCATCTCGTCGTCGAGGCCGGAACCGGTACCGGCAAGTCGCTCGCGTACCTGGCGGCGGCGGTGCGTTCGGGCCGCCGCGTGGTCGTCGCCACCGCCACCAAGGCGCTCCAGGACCAGCTCTCCGACAAGGACCTGCCCTGGCTCGTCGACCACGACGACACCCCGTTCGATTTCGCCGTGCTCAAGGGACGGTCGAACTACGTGTGCCGCCAGCGGCTCGCCGAGCTGAACGAGGCCGCAGACAAGGGCCAGACCCAACTGGAGGGCCTCGGGGGCCGACCCTCCCCGGCCGAGTTGGCGGCGATCACCGCCTGGGCCGAGACGTCGGTCACCGGCGACCGTGCCGAGCTCGACACCGAGCCCGACTCGCGGACCTGGGCGGCGGTGTCGATGACCGCACAGGAGTGTCCGGGCGCGTCGAAGTGTCCGATGGGGGCGACGTGCTTCGCCGAGGCCGCACGGGCACGGGCCGCCGACGCCGACGTGGTGGTGACCAATCAGCACCTGTGGGGCCTCGACCTCGCGAACGACCGGCAGCTCCTGCCCGAACACGACGTGGTCGTGGTCGACGAGGCCCACCAGCTCGTCGACGTGATCTCGGCGACCGCCGGCATCGAGTTGACCGAGGCACGGCTCACCGCGGTGACGGCGGCGGCCAAGGCGGTGCTCGAGGAGCCCGACGCGCTCGCCGCGCTCGACAACGTCGCCGCCGACTGGAAGGGCGCCCTGACGCCGCTCGTCGGTGAGCGCCTCGCCCACGGCCCCACCGGCGCGATCGCGGACCTCGTCGCACTCGCCACGACGCGGTCGGAGGCGGTCCTCTCGCTCGTGCGCGGCATCGACCCCGGCGGTCACGTCCAGGTGGCCACCCGCAAGGACCGGGCGGTGAACCTCGCGTCATCACTGATCGACGACCTGCATCTGATCGTCGGTGAACCTGAAGGCGCCGTGGTGTGGGTCGCGGGTCCGCCGACCCGACCCGCGCTGTGCCGGGCACCGATCGACGTGGCCGGCTTTCTCGCCGACCACGCCTGGGGCGACACGATCGCCGTGTGCACCAGCGCCACGATCCCGCCACTGTTCGTCGCTTCGGTCGGCCTGCCTGAACAGACGACCGACGAGCTGCGCCTGGCGAGCGCATTCGACTACGCGACCAACACCGTCTTGTACTGTCCGCCCTCGCTACCCGCACCCGGCGCCGCCGGCTACACCGAGGCGCTGCATGACGAACTCAAGGCCCTGATCACCGCGGCCGGCGGCGCGACCCTGGCGTTGTTCACCAGCTTCCGGGCGCTCGACGACGCCGTGGAGGCACTGCGCGACCGGCTCGACGTGCCGATCCTCAGCCAGCGCGACCGGCCCAAACCGGCACTCGTCGCCGAGTTCACGGCCGACCGGTCGACGTGCCTGTTCGCCACGCAGAGCTTCTTCCAGGGTGTCGACGTGCCCGGCGACGCGTGCCAGCTCGTCACGATCGACCGCATCCCGTTCCCGCGTCCCGACGACCCGTTGCTCTCGGCACGACGTGAGGCCGTCGGCCCGAAAGCGTTCGCGACGATCGACGTGCCCCGTGCCGCGACGCTGCTCGCGCAGGCGGCAGGGCGGCTCGTCAGGCGATCCGACGACCGAGGCGTCGTCGCCGTGCTCGACTCCCGTCTCGCAACCCGGCGCAGCTACCGCTGGGAGCTGATCAACGCGCTGCCACCGATGCGCCGCACCCGGGACCGTAGCGAGGTCGAGGCGTTCCTCACCGAGATCCGCTCCACCGGATTCTGAACCGCCGTCGACGCCCGCCGGTCGGTGACCGTGCCCGGCACCCGGTGGAGGCATTCTTTGAACGGTTCTCCCGCCCATGTGCGGAAGAGCGTTCGAAGTCGTGATGGGGCGTTGCTGGACACCGCGCGAAAAGCGGGTCCATACGCACCATCCGCCCCGACATTCGGTTTTGTCAGTCGTGGGTGAGGGCGGTGATGGTGACCATGGCCCGACCTTCGGCGTCGGAGGCGTCCAGGTCGACCTGGGCCGTGATCGCCCAGGCGTGGTCGCCGTCGGGGTCGTCGATGATCTGGCGCACCGACCAG
>JBDZVK010000476.1:0-1613 GCA_040255725.1 Actinomycetota bacterium | reverse complement strand
TCCGTCTCCCTCGACCAGCTCGAAGGCATGCGGCGCAACGGCTTCACGCTGCTGCGCCTGGCGATCTTCTGGTCCGACCTGGAACCCACCCAGGGCAACTGGAACGACCAGTACTTCGCCGATCTCGCCCATGTGCTCGACCTCGCGCAGACCGCCGGGGTGAAGGTCGTGCTCGACATGCACCAGGACTCCTACAGCCCCGAAGTCGGTGGCTACGGCATGCCCGACTGGACGACCCGGACCGACGGGCTCGTCTATCACGACAATGCTATTCCCTGTCTGGACCCGGCCAACCAGCGGGCCTGGCAGCACTTCTACGAAGACGCCGACATTCGCCTCGCCCAGACCACGGTGTGGCTCCAGGTGGTGGATCGGCTCGGCGACAAGCCGGCGCTGTTCGGCTACGACCTGCTGAACGAACCGTGCGGCCAGATGAACCCCGGCGAGGGCTACACCGATGCGCTCACCCGGGTCGAGGCCACGCAGATCACCCCGATGCTCCAGCGGGTCACCGACGCGATCCGTGCCAAAGACACCACCCACTGGATCTTCCTCGAGGGCGCGTTCGGGCTGACCTCGACGTTCGCCGCACCCAGCGGTCTCGGGCCCGTCCACGATCCGACGGGTCGCCAGATCTACGCACCGCACCTGTACGACCTGGGCATGGAGTCGGGTTCGGACTGGGACCCCTCCAGTGACTTCGTCACCCGCTACTACTCGAACATCGTCGACTACGGGGCCGCCAATCATCTCCCGACCATCGTGTTCGAGTGGGGGCCACAACAACCGGCGCTGCCGAACGCCGCCGACTTCGCCGCGCAGGTGATGCACGGCGCAGACGCGCACGTCGCGGGGTGGGCGGCCTTCGCCTGGTGTGGCGGCCTGGGCGGCTGGTGCCAGTTGGACTCGGACGGCAATCCGGGCGCCGGCATGACCGACAACACCCAGACCTACCCGATGGCGATCGCCGGTCGACCGTTGTCGATCGAGGGTGACTACGCGGCCGGCACGTCGACGGTCACCGTCGACCCGGCCGACTCCGGGGCGACGGGGCCCACCGAGTTCTTCTTCCCGCTGCGTCGTTTCCCGAGCGGAGCGGACGTGTCGGTGAATCTGCCCGACGGCGAGTGGTCGAGCACCTGGGACGCGGCCACCCAGACCTTGTCGGTGACGGTCGACTCGCAGGCGACCCACACGATCACGGTCTGGCCGAATGGCACCACGCCGCCGACATCCACGACGACGACCACCACGTCGACCACGTCGACGACGACCTCCTCGACGACTCCCGCACCCTCCACGACGCAGCCCGGCACCTCGACGACGGCCGGTGCGCCACAACCGACCTCGGCGTCCGGCCCTGGCGCGTCGACCACGACGGGCTCGTCGGGCTCACTGCCGGTGACCGGTGCGTCGACCGGCCTGCTCGTGGCGATCGGCGTCGCGCTCGTCGGCACCGGCCTCGCACTCGACCTGCTCCGCCGTCGCCGCCGCACCGCCGCCTGACCGTCGCCGGTTCGGCTGGCGGAGATCTCAGGAGGCTTCGGGTCGCGCTCGCTCGGCGATGAAGCGTTGCAGGTCGGCAACTGCGACGAATGCGGGGGCGGTCGGTT
>JBDZVK010000117.1:0-8126 GCA_040255725.1 Actinomycetota bacterium | reverse complement strand
CCGGTGCGCTCGAGCTCGTTGAGCAGCGTCGCCATCAGCTTGGTACCCGATGCGCCGAGCGGGTGACCCAGCGCGATCGCGCCACCGTTGACGTTGACCTTCTCCCACGGCACGTCGAATTCCTGCTGCCAGGCGGCGACGACCGAGGCGAACGCCTCGTTGACCTCGAAGAGGTCGATGTCGTCGATGCTCAACCCCGAGCGGTCGAGCGCCTTCTGGGTGGCGGGGATCGGGCCGGTCAGCATCGAGATCGGGTCGACGCCGGCGACGGCGAAGGTGTGGAAGCGGGCGCGGGGCTTGTAGCCGAGCTCCTTCGCCTTCTCCGCGCTCATGATCAGCATCGCGGAGGCACCGTCGGTGATCTGGGACGAGTTGCCCGCGGTGACCTTGCCGATCTCGGGCAGGAAGGCGGGCTTGAGCTTGGCGAGACCCTCCATGGAGGAGTCGCGGATGCCCTCGTCGGCGGTGACGATCTCGTCGGTCTCGATGAGCTGACCGGTCTCCTTGTCGCGGGGCATCGCCTTGACGGCGATGATCTCGTTGTCGAAACGGCCCTCGTCGCGGGCACGGGCGGCGTTGTTCTGGCTGCGCAGCGACAACTCGTCGAGGTCCTCGCGTGACAGGTTCCACTTGTCGGCGATGATCTCGGCGCCGATGCCCTGACCCTGCATGCCCTTCTTGCCGTAGTGCTCGACCTCGGCGTAGCGGGCCATGGCCTGCGGGCCGAACGGAAAGCTGCCCGGGGTGATCGAGGCGCCCATCGGCGTGGTCGTCATGACCTCGACACCGGCGGCGATCACGATGTCGTACGCGCCCGCCATCACGCCCTGGGCGGCGAAGTGGGCGGCCTGCTGGGACGATCCGCACTGGCGGTCGAGCGTGGTGCCGGGGATCTCCTCGGGCCAGCCGGCGGCGAGGATGGCGTTGCGGCCCACGTTCAGGCCCTGGTTGCCGACCTGCATGACGCAGCCCATGATCACGTCTTCGACCAGCGCCGGGTCGAGGTCGTTGCGCTCGGCCAACGCCTTGAGGGTCTCGGCTGCGAGGTCGACCGGATGCCAACCCGACAGCTTGCCGTTCCGCTTGCCCCCGGGGGTCCGGACAGCGTCGACGATCACCGCATCAGTCATTTCTCACAACTCCCTTTGAGTGCCACGCCCGATCGACGTGGGAATGGTCGAAAACCGACCGCTCGGTCAAGATTCTGGTTCGGGGGCGCCCGCGTCTGCAACCTCGTCACCGTTCGCCGGTGCGGCCGCGTCAGCCGTGGACGCCGCGTCGACGGCCTCGGTCGCTCCCACGCTCTCCCGGCTGCCCTCGGCGATGGTCTCGTCACCGGTCTCATCTTCGGCATTGCCGGGCACGGTCGCCGTCGCGCCGGCGCCCGCCTCCGGGTCGGCGATCGACCCTGACCCCACCTCGAGAGGACGGGGTTCGTCGGTTCGTGCCCGCCATCTGAGCACGCCGAGCGCACACAGCCCGACGATGATCGCGACCCATTCGTTGAGGCGGAGCCCGACGATCGTGTTGGCCGTGTCGATCCGGAGTGATTCGACCCACAGCCGCCCCAGGAAGTACCCGGCGACGTAGGTGACGAACAGATCCGCCCGGCGACGCAGGCCGCGGCGGTTCAGTCCGCCGGCCCAACCGAACAGCGCGGCGACCGCGACGGCCCCGACGATGAACAACGGGATCTGGGCGCCGAGACCCAGTTCGGTCTGGCGCTGGACCACCAACAACACGTCGAGCCCGCCTCCCAGGGCGAACAGTCCGTAGGCACACCACACCGCGACCCGTGGCAGGTCGCGCCCGGTGCCCCGGTTGCGGTCGATCGCCAGCAACACGCCCATGAGCATGAGGTTCCACGCCGCCTCGTACGCGAACGTCGGATGGAACGTGGTGACGCCGATCAGGTCGACCGGGCGGTGCGCGGCGTCGATGTGCAGTCCCCACGGCAGCGTCGTCGGCCGGCCGTAGAGCTCCTGGTTGAAGTAGTTGCCGAACCGTCCGATCGCCTGGGCGAGCGGCAGCGCCGGGGCGACCATGTCCAGCAGGTTCGGCACGGGTGCTTTGTGCCGGCGGGCGCAGAGGTAGCCGGCGAGGACACCGCCGAGGATCCCGCCGGGGATGCCCAGGCCACCGTCCCAGATCTTGAAGATGCCCCAGAAGTCGTGGACGTACAGCCGGTTGTAGTCGGTGACGACGTGGTAGAGCCGCGCGCCGATCAGCCCGCCGGGGACCCCCCAGTAGGCGAGGTCGATCACCAGGTCCGGGTCGTACCCCCACGACGCCCAGCGCTTGCGTGACAGCCAGATCGCGGCGAGCACGCCGAGCGCGATCATCAAACCGTAGACGTGCAGGGGAAGGTGGAAGCTCCCCAGGTGGATGTCCCACACGTTGTCGGCCGGGCTCGGAATCGACGCGAAGACCGTCACGCCGGTCACACTATTGCTTAGGTCCACTATCGTTGAACGGCCAGAGGCCACCGGCCGCGAACGGTCAGGAGCCCGAGTTTTCCCATCCGATGCCCAGCCACCACACCTCCGAGGGGATGAAGTGACCGAGAAATCCGGTGCCACCGCACGAGCGGCCGCGGAGATCGATGCCGCCGTGAAGGGCAGGACGGTCACGCGACTGCTGATCGAGGCGACGGAGCACTTCGGCGCCCAGACCGCACTCCGTTCGCTCGGCGACGGTGGCGAGTCGGTGACCTACCGCGAGCTGGCCGACCGGGTGGCGCGTTTCGCGGCGGGTCTGCGCTCGATCGGGGTTCGCCCGGGTGACCGGGTCGTGATGATGATCCGGAACCGGATCGAGTTCCACGTCGTGGACCTCGCCGTGGTGGCCTGCGGCGCCACGCCCATCTCGATCTACAACTCGTCGTCGGTCGAACAGGTCGCATATCTCGCCGCCCACTGCGGTGCGAAGGTCGCGGTCGCCGGCGACACCGGCTTCCTCGACATCTTCACCGCGGCGCGGCCCGAATTGCCCGAACTCGCCGAGTTGGTCGTCATCGACGCCGACGCCCACACCCCCGGCGACGTGCACCGGTTCGACGACCTGGTGGGCCACGAGCCGGTCGACCTCGACGAGGCGGCGACCCTGGTACGCCCCGACGATCTCGCCACGGTCATCTACACCTCGGGCACCACGGGCAGCCCCAAGGGCGTCATGCTCACCCACCACAACGTGTGCTGGACGCTCGAGTCGCTGCGCCGCACCCTCGACATCGAGCCGGTCCCGTGGCGGGTGGTGTCGTACCTGCCGATGGCCCACATCGCCGAGCGGATGGTCAGCCATTACATGATGATCGGGATGGGCTTCGAGATCACGCCGTTGGCCGACGTGTCCGGCCTCGCCGCGGCCCTGGCCGAGGTGCGACCCAACATGATGTTCGGGGTGCCCCGCGTCTACGAGAAGATCCACGGAGGGGTCACCGCGGTGCTCGCCGCGGATGCGGAGAAGTTCGCCCAGTTCAACGAGGCGGTCGCCGCGGCCGAACCGATCGCATTGCGCAAGGCGTGGGGGGAGGCCACCGAGGACGACGAGGCCACCTGGGCGTTTCTCGACGAGGTCGCGTTCGCGCCCGTCCGCCAGTTGCTCGGTCTCGACGAGTTGGAGATCGCGGTGACCGGCGCCGCGCCGATGTCGGCCGAGTTGCTCGGATGGTTCCGCGCCATCGGCGTGCCGCTGTCGGAGATCTACGGCATGTCCGAGTCGACCGGCCCGATGAACTGGGCACCACGCCGGATCCGGCCGGGCACCGTCGGCCCGGCGATCGTCGGCGAGGAGTGCAAGCTCGGCGACGACGGCGAGGTGCTGGTCAGGGGCGGCAACGTGTTCACCGGGTACCTGAACGATCCCATCAAGACCGCCGAAGCCCTCGACGCGGACGGGTGGCTGCACTCGGGCGACATCGGCGTGCTCGAAGACGACGGCTACGTGCGGATCGTCGACCGCAAGAAGGAGCTGATCGTCACCGCGGGTGGCAAGAACATCTCCCCGGCCAATCTCGAAGCCGCCATCAAGGACATTCCGCTCGTGGGCCAGGCGTGCGTGGTGGGCGACAAGCGCAAGTTCGTCTCGGCGCTGGTCACCCTCGACCCCGACTACGCCCCGGTGTGGGCCGCGGAACGCGGGCTGCCCACCGACCTGGCCTCGCTCGCCGCATCCGACGAGGTGCGGGCCGAGATCGAGACCGGCCTGGAAAAGGCGATGGCGCCGTTCAACCACGCCGAGCAGGTCAAGAAGTTCACGGTGCTCGCCGACGACTGGCAGCCCGATTCCGACGTGCTCACCCCCACGTCGAAGCTGAAACGACGGGGCATCCTGGCCCGCTACGCGGACGACATCGACGCGATGTACGCCTGATCCGATCCGACGGTGCCCGTCTCCGCAACCGACCCTGCCGCGCTGGAGGTCCTCGTCGCGGAACTACGCGCCCGGCTCGACGCCGACGGGGTCGTGGTGCTCGCGCCGAGCGACGTGGAGGCGACCCTGTCGCTGTGGGCAGCGATCACGGCGACGGCGGCTGCGACCGGCGAGGTGGCCGACGCAGCGTCTCTCGACCCCACCTGCGTGATGCTCGACCCCTGGTACAACAAGGGTGTCGGCGGGGTGCGCGACGACTACGTCGACTACGTGACCGGACTGCTCGCCGGCGCCGGCCGGGTCGCCCCGCACGTGTACCTGTGGGGGTTCCCCGAGATCATCGCCCGGTTCGTCGACGTGCTGCCCGCACCGTTGGAGCTCGAGGCGTGGCTCACCTGGTACTACAAGAACAATCCGTCGGTGATCCGGGGGTGGCGGAGTGCGCAGATGACGTGCCTGCATCTGAAACGACCCGACGGGGTGATGCATCCCGAGGCGTTCCTGAACGAGGCACAACTCGCGAAGAAGGCGGCCGGCAAGCTGCGCTACCTGCCCGGGCCGCCCAGCGTGATCGAAGCCGGGCTGTTGGTCGGGTTCATCGGGCGGGCGGAGCAGACCGGGCACCCGTCCCAGAAGCCGGCGAAGGTCTACGACCCGCTCGTGCGGATGGCCACCGTCGAAGGCGACCTGGTGCTCGACCCGATGTGTGGATCGGGCACGACCGGCGCGGTGGCCCGGGCGACAGGGCGCCGGGCGGTCCTGGCCGATGTCTCCGATGAGTACGTTTCGATGGTCGAAGCACGCCTCGGCATCACCCGGGTGCCCCTGCCGGCCGTGGGCGAGCCCCGACGGGGCCGCTGACCCGCCCCGCGGCGGTCGGTCGCGGTCGTGCGCTCCGGGCGCCGAAAGTGCCGGCGGCGGCGGTAACGTCTCGTGTGACGAGAGCGTCCGGTGTGTCGGACGTGTCGGAAACGGTTGTCTCCAGTGGACGAACACGACGAACACGACACGGTCACGGCCGACGACGGCCGCGCCGACACGCTGGTGGCCGGCCAGACGGAGATCTCGCTCGCCCCCGGCGCGAGGCTGGTCGTGCTCGCCGGTCTCGGGTGCCGGCGGGAGCGGACCGGATCGGCGATCGCCCGGTCGAACGAGCTGGCCCGCCGGTTCGAATCGATCACGGGGCCGTGCGTGGTCGTCCTTGCCGGAGACACCTTCGACCTCGAAGCCGACGCGCAACCCGATCCCGCGCCGGTGCTCGACACGCACCAGCGGCTCACCGACGCGCTCGCCGCGATCGCGGGCCGTGCGGACAGCTCGGTGGTGCTGATCCCGGGTACCCGCGATGCGGCGCTCGCCTGGCATCGACACGGGATCGCCACCGTGGAGCGCCGGCTCGGTGCCCGCCTGGCGTTCGCGGTCGAGGCACTCATCGTGACCGGATCCGATCGTCATCGGGTGCGCATCGAGGCGGGGACGACCGCCGGTGCGAACGCCCCCGGGGAGACGATCCGCATCGGGTCGCCGAGCGGCCTCGGCGCGGGCACACGACCAGACCGCGACTGGTTGCACGGCATCGACCTGCTGGGCGACCCGGCATTCGAGACGGCGTTCGTGGCATCCCGCTTGTTCTACCGACGGGTGGTCCCCCGGTTCGGCTGGTCGGTGGTGCCGTTGCTCGGGTCGATCGTGCTGCTCGTGGTGGGCCGCATCCTGCGTGCCGCTCGCCGCGCGCCGGCCGCGCACACGGTCGATGCGTGGGCGGCCGGCTTGGCGATCGGCGGGATCGCGGTCGCGGTCGCGAGTGCCGTGTGGGCGGCGGCCATCTGGTGGTGGACCGACCGCAAGCGACTGCAGAGGCCGACCGGGTGGGCCGCGAGAGAAGCCGTCGATGACGGTGAGGCCGGCGACGTCGCCCGCTCGGCCGCCGCACGTCTGGTCGCCGGTGGCCACTCCGGTCTGATCGTCGGCGCTTCGGCCGATGCCGAACTGGCCGACGTCGGAAGCGGCTTCTACGCGAACCCCGGCGTGTGGGGACCGGTCGCGGCTCGTCGCCCCGGGCGTTTCGGCGCCCCCGACGCCTGGGCGATCGAGGAGCGTTGGTCGTGGCTCGATGTCGAAGCGGGTGCCGAGCTCGCGGTCGAACTCCACGGGGCCCGTCGGCCGCTTCCCACCACCACCTTCGTCGAACGGTTGCTCACCCGCAGTGCGCCGGTCGCGGCGGGTCGCTCGGCGGTGCTCGCCGCATGGCCCGATGGTACGGACTGGCCCGTCACGAGAGCCGACGGTGACCACCAGAGGCGGGCCCGCCGGATCGCCGCGCTCCTGATCGCCGGCGCCGGGCTCATGAACCTGGTTTCGGCCGTTCTTCCTCCGTTGCGTGCGCGGGTGACGGCCCTGGAAGAGATCGTTCCCTTGGCGGTGTCGCAGGCCGCCGCCGCGGTCGTCGGACTGTCGGGGTTGCTGCTCCTGCTCGTCGCGCGCGGGGTCCGTCGAGGTCAGCGTCACGCCTGGGCCATCGCCGAGGTCGTCCTGGGCCTGAGCTTCGCCCTGCATGTGGTCAAAGGACTCGACTTCGAAGAGGCGCTGCTCGCCGGTGCCGCGGGCCTCTATCTGTACGCCAACCGTCGACAGTTCCGGGTGCGGGCCGACGAGGTCGCGGTGGGTCGTGGGCTGGCGGTCCTGGCCGTCGGTGCGTGCGCCGCGGTGGCCGCGGCCACGGTGACGATCGAAGTCGTCGCCGGGCGGACCCATCATCTCGGTTGGCCGACGGCGGTGCAGGCGGCGACCGAACGGCTCGTGGGAATCGCCGGGATACCGGTCGGTGGGCGCCTCGACCAGTTCCTCGTTCCGGTGCTCGTCGCCGTCTCGCTCGGACTCGTCGTCTACTCCGGCTGGCTGCTCTTCTCGCCCGTCGTGGCGAAGCGACTTGCGCCACCCGAACCCGGTGACGCCGATCGGGCACGTGGCATCGTGCGAGGGGCGAACGGGGGAACGCTGGCGTATTTCGCGCTGCGCGACGACAAGCGTTGGTTCTTCTGGCGAGACAGCCTCGTGGCGTACGCGGTGTCGCAGGGTGTGGCGCTGGTGTCGCCCGACCCCATCGGTCCCACCGTCGAGCGGCAGCAGGTGTGGCGGGCGTTCCGGCAGTTCGCGGACGATCACGGCTGGCCGATCGCGGTGATGGGCGCATCGGAGGAATGGCTCCCGATCTACCGTGCCGCGGGCATGCGCGATCTCTACGTCGGCGACGAGGCCGTCGTCGACCCCCGACGTTTCACCCTGGCCGGTCCGCGCAACAAGGCGATCCGCCAGGCGTTCAACCGGGTCGCGAACAAGGGGTACACGATGTCGTTCGAAGACCCGGCGAACCTCGACCCCGGCCTCGAGGCGGCCTTGCGGTCGTTGATGACCGAGAGCCGTCGAGGCGAGACCGAGCGCGGGTTCTCGATGACCCTCGGCCGGGTCTTCGACCGAAACGACACCGGACTGCTCCTGGCGGTGTGTCGCGACCGCGACGGGCGGCCCGTTGCGTTCTGTCAGTTCGTTCCCGCCCCCGGCATCGGCGGCTACTCCCTCGACCTGATGCGCCGTTCCGAATCGGGCGACCACCCCAACGGGCTCACCGACTTCGTGATCGCGTCGACGATCCTGCATCTCGGCGAGGTCGGCGCCGCGGGCCTCGCGCTCAACTTCGCCACGATGCGTGGGGTGCTCGCCGACGAGCGCGGCGACGGCACCCGACGTCGGATGGA
>JBDZVK010000475.1:0-1615 GCA_040255725.1 Actinomycetota bacterium | reverse complement strand
TCGAGACCTGGCACGCCGAGGACGGCCTCCCGGCGATGCGCACCGCGAGCATCTCGCTCGCGCTCACCCCGAACCTGGAGAGCAACGGGCCGCTGATGATCATCCCCGGCTCCCACCGAACGTTCGTCCCGTGCCTCGGCGAAACCCCCGACGCGCACTACCGCGAGTCGTTGCGTCGTCAGGAGGTCGGGGTGCCCGACCACGATGTGATCGCCGCGCTCGCCGGGCAGTCGGGCATTCGGGTGCTCACGGGTGCGGCCGGGTCGGCAACGGTGTTCGACAGCAACTGTCTGCACGGGTCGAACTCGAACATCTCGCCCTACCCGCGCTCGAATGTGTTCGTCGTCTACAACTCGGTCGAGAACCCGCTCGCCACACCCTTCGCGGCGTCGCAGCCCCGCCCGACCTTCATCGCCGACCGCGACCCTGTGGTGGTGTGAGAGTTCCCGCCGGCGGACGGGTCGGCGATTCTTCGGTGCCGACCACCCGGCGATCGCCGCGTCCTGGTCGCCCTTCCGAAATTTGCAGTGGTCTGCCGCTCTGAGCGGGCTTTCCCTGCAAATTTCCGCAGCTCCTACTGACGCCGCGTGAAATGCGGGAACACCCGGCGCGTGGAATTGGGAGTCGAAGGCGCGTGATCGTCGCAGTGCCAGAGCTTCGAGTGCATCATGGCATCATCAAAATTGAGGCTATGATGTCACCATGCGGACGACGGTGACCCTCGACCCCGATGTCGCCTTACTGGTTCGTGCCCGCATGGCCGAGCGCGACCACTCGTTCAAACGCGCACTCAACGACCTGATTCGTGCCGGCAACCTGGCCGCGACGCCACGGCCGTTCCGTACCGACCCGGTGGCGATGGGGCGCCCGAAGGTCGACCTCGACCGGGCACTGCAGTTGGCGGCTCAGCTCGAAGACGACGAGTCGATCCGTCGCATGCGTTCGGGTTCGTAGGACACGGTGCGCCTCGTCGACGCGAACGTACTCCTCTACGCGGTCAACTCCGACGCCCCCCACCACGAGCGGTCGCGTCGATGGCTCGACGATGCGCTCTCGGGATCAGAAACCGTCGGCTTCGCATGGATCGTGCTGGTCGCGTTCATTCGACTGTCGACCAAGACCGAACTGTTCGACAACCCGCTCACGGTCGACGAGGCAATGGACTACGTCGATGCGTGGCTCGGATCATCCGCCGCGGTCATCGTGGCCCCGACACCGACCCATTCCTCGACGCTCCGCCGCTTGCTGGCCGACATCGGCGCCGGCGGCAACCTCACGAACGACGCTCATCTCGCCGCCCTGGCGCTCGAACACCGTTGCCGTGTCGTCTCGTTCGACAGCGATTTCGCCAAGTTCGCCGGCATCGAATCCGGGCCTCCGCCGGCAATCGACCACGAGTCCCGCTGAACGCGCCGAGCTCGGACGCGAAGAGGGGACGGTCCGTTCCCGAACCGTCCCCTCCTGTCTCTACTCTTCGCGTCAGGCCGAGCCGGCCTTCAGATCTCGCCGGCCTTCAGATCTCCGACGACAGCGCGGCGAACTGGAGGTACTCCTCCTTGGTCGTGCTCGGGTTCGTGTGCACGTGCTTGATCTGCTGGTAGGCGCGGTAACCCTC
>JBDZVK010000116.1:5092-8144 GCA_040255725.1 Actinomycetota bacterium | reverse complement strand
CCGAACTTCAGCCAGTCCGTTTCGGAGAACTTCTCGAACGGCGTGCCTGACAGATCGCGGTCGCCGGCGAAGAACCCGCCGTTGGCGACGGAGTTGTCCATGACGACCTTCTCCTGGTCGACATCGGTGTCCCAGGGCAGGTCGGTCTCGCCGTTCCACTGGCTCTTCTTGGCCTTCTCGTACAGCTTGTTGAGTGCCGGGCGGGCACCCTTTTCGTAGTCCCAGGTGAAGATGGCGTCGGCGTTGTCGGGCACCTGGTGCTCGAGCGATTCGCCGTCGGTGTTGACCACCGACAGGATCTTCTCGAGGTCGTTGACGTCACGGCGGCCGATCAGATCCTCGGTCGAGGTGCGAATCGTTTCGTCGATGCTCATTGGGGGCTTCTCCTATGCGGGTACGGCGACGGGTGCGGGAACTGCGAGATCTTCGGTGCGGGGTGCGGCGGTGCCGCGACCCGGCGTTGGTTCGACCGGCGGGTTCGCACAGATCGGGATCAGGTGGCGACTGACGAGCCGGCGGACGTCGTCACGGTCGCACAGGTCGACCGTGTCGGAGGGCTGGAAGGTGTGCGACAGGCAGATGCGAGCGGCGAGCTCGACGATCTGGGTGGCGTGGTCGGGCGCGAAGCGGGCGAAGGGGGGCGCCAGGGCCTCTGCGGCGAGCAGGTAGAGGCGGTCGATGTTCGAGAACCCGAGGTACGGCAGCACCAGTCCCGGCTCGTGGGTGAGCATGAACTGGAATCCCTGATGGTCGGCCAGCCCGTTCGCGGCGTTGGTGATGAGATCGACGAGCGCAGCTTCGAGAGTGTCGGCCTCGCCGACCAGTCGCACGGCCTCTTCGAAGAAGGCGTGCAGTTCACTCAGGCCGTAGAGCGCCATGATCTGGCTCTTGCCGCCGGGAAAGGTGCGGTAGATCGTGGCCCGGGAACAACCCGCTTCCTGCGCGAGGTCCGCGACGGTGGTCTTGGAGACCCCCCAACGCGCCAGGCATGCGCCCGCCGCATCGACGATGGCGCGGGAGGTGCCCTCGAGGGGCAACGTGACCTGGCTCTTCGGGTCCCCCATATGGTGAGACACTAAGAGCTTCAGTGTCTCATCGCCAAGCAATCGGCACTGTGATTTGCGTCACTGCCCCTGGGGGTCGGCGAGGATACCCGCCAGGAGGTGGCGTCTCACGAGGGCGGTGACCTGTGCCGGATCATCCAGATCCCAGGTGCCCTGGCCACGGATGAACGTGAGGATCATCCGGGCCAGGTAGTCGGCCGCTTCGGCGACGTCGGTGCCCGTCGCCAGTTCTTCGTCCTCCAACAGCGGGGTCAGGTACACCCGCAGCGCCTCGGTGATCAACGGAATCGACGTCGACAGGTGCGGAAGCAGGCGCTCGGGTTCGGTCTCGAGCACCTTCTGGAAAACCTCGTGCTCCGCGAGCGCTCGGTGCGCGTAGGGCAGGCCCACCTCGAGACGTCGGGCCAGTCCCTGCTCGGCCTCGACGAACGCGGCGAGACCGGTGAAGAACCGGGACACCTCCCAGGCGATCGTCTCGTCGAAGAGCTGGTCCTTGCCGTCGGGAAAGTGGCGGTACACGGTGGCCCGGCCGACCCCGGCCTCCTCGGCGATCGCATCGAGCGACGTACGGGCGAACCCGGTCCGCCCGACACAGGCGACCGCCGCGGTCAGGATCCGTTCACGGGTGTCACCGGCCACGGTCCAGCATCGTAGGTGTCCCGCCGGGTCGATGGAGACCTGCGATCATCGCGGGCCTGCGGGCACCGTCAAGGAGCCTCTTCGGCGTCGAGGGAGAAGGCGTCGTACTCGGATTCGGTGTCGGCCCAGTCCTCGAACTGGAGCACGCCCAGCTCGCCGAACTTGGTACGCAGCCAGCCGTCACCGGCGTCGAGCAGGCCGAGCTTGGAGCAGTTCGGCACGATCTTGGTGAACAGCATCTGCTGGAACAACGCCCGTTCCGGGCTGTGCATGACCAACTCGAGGGTGTCGGCGACCGGCACACCCATGCGCTCCCACACCTCCTGTTGCAGGAACCGGTCGCGCATGCGCACCGCCGCTTCGAACGCGAACTCCTGACGCTCGCGGATCTCGGCCTCGTTCAGTTCGGTGTAGTAGTCCTTCAGGCTGAGGATCCCGAAGGCGACGTGGCGGGCCTCGTCCGACATCACGAGCTTCAGGATCTGCTTGAGCAGCGGCTCCGTCGTGAGCTGACGGATGAACCCGAACGCCGCCAGGGCCAGACCTTCGACCATGATCTGCATGCCCAGATAGGTCATGTCCCAACGCGCATCGTTGACGATCTCGTCGAGCAGCAGGCTCAGATGTGCATTGACCGGGTAGTGCCCGTCCAGCTTCGAGTCCAGGTAACGCTGGAACACCTCGACGTGACGGGCCTCGTCGAACACCTGGGTCGAGCCGTAGTACTTCGCGTCGATCCACGGCACGGTCTCGACGATCTTGGCGGTACAGATCAACGCACCCTGTTCACCGTGGAGGAACTGCGACAGCGTCCAGTTCTGCGACTCGACCCCGAAACGCAACCAGTCGGCGTCGGTGAACTTGGCGAGCGGCGTGCCCGACAGGTCCATCTCGCCGCTGAAGATGCCGGCGTTGGCGATCGAGGTCTCCACGGCGACCTGTTCGGGGTCGACGTCGATGTGCCAGTCGACATCGGTGGTGGCGTTCCACTGGTTCTTCTTGGCCTTCTCGTACAGGCGGGTCAGCCCGGGCCTGGCGTCGGTGTCGTAGTCCCAGGTGAAGATCGCGTCGGCGTTGTTCGCCACGACGTGCATCACCGAGTCGACGTCGGTGTTGGCAACGGCCAGGATCTGGGCGAGGTCGTCGACGTCGGTGCGGCCGATCATCTGCTCGGTGGAGGGACGGGGTGCGGCGAGGTCGGTCATGGCGGAGCCTTCCCAAGGGTCGTCGACCCGCACGGCGCAGGTCGGGTGCGGGGCGATCCCCCGGTGGTTCACCGCCGACGATGCGCCGATGAGGCCACGATCGGATTTCCCCGTTGGGTGCGACGGTACGGAACTCGGCTCCGG
>JBDZVK010000116.1:2760-4992 GCA_040255725.1 Actinomycetota bacterium | reverse complement strand
GTCGGCGGGTCGAGGTTCTGCGGTGGTCGGCTGCCGACGTCGGCCGGGGTCTGGGCCTGGCGGACGACGAACGCGGGCAGGAGCGGCTCGGAGAACTGCTTCTGGATGCGGGCGATGTCGATGCGCAGGAACGAGCGTTGGCGCGCCCCGGTCGTTTCGCGTGACTCGCCTTCGGTCGGGGTCTGGGTCTCGGCGACCAGACCAGTGACGGTGACCTTGCCCGACGGCGGGCGAGCATCGGCGGGCGGCTCGGTCATGGGGCCGGTGGAGGGCAACCATCCCCGGTTCACGAGCAGAACCCGTCCGTCGTCGAGCTGCAGGGGCGTCACGATCCACACGCCGGGCACACCCTGGGGGGACGCCTGGGCGTTGATGACGACCGCGTCGTCGATCAGGTAGTGGCCGGTCGCGGTGACCCGCCGGTTCAACAGGTCGGGCACGTCGGCGAAGTCGGTGGTGCGCGGGAGGACCTCGTCGACGGGCGCGACGGGGGCGTCGAGGTTGGCGACGACCTGGTGGTTGAAGTCCTGGCGTTGATGCAGGCGGCGGATCTGCCAGAGCCCGGCGTTGACGAACCCGACGACCAACAGGAGGACGAGCAGGTGGCCGAAGATCCACTTGGGTTTCAGCGCGAACGCGTACCGCGACACCCCCGTGAGGCTACGGCGCTCCGCCGATGACACCGCATTCGACCGCACGAACCGGGTCGTCGTCTTCCGACGGTTTCAGCGGCGGTCGAGCTTCGGTGCCGTGCCGTGCCCGCGGGCAGCGGGCGGCCGCACAGGACCACTCGGTCGGCTCAGCGGTCCTTCCACTTCCACCACGCGAGCAAGTCGGGGTCGGGCTCGGTCGACGATGCGGCGTAGTGCGCGCAGCGGAAGGTGTAGAGCATGCACGGATCGGTGGGACCGTCGAGTGCCTGGATGCGGTCGTACAGCTCATGGGGGTCGGCATGGGCGACCGCCGCGGCGTCCGGTACGCCGAGCCGCCGGTAGTCACCGGCGACGGCCCTGCCCACGCCGGGAAGATCCTCGAGGCGCTGATACGGTGGCAGCTTCGCCATCCCCGCACGCTACCGCGATTCCCCGGGCGACACGTGAACAGTCCCACCAGGTCCAGTCCCCGCAGATCGCGGCTGGACCTCGATCACGTCGACAAGACCGTCGAGTGCAGTGAAGTCCTTCCCGTTGCGGGTGTACAGCGGAAGCTCTGCAGCCAATGCCGTCGCCGCGATGAGCAGGTCGACGGCCCTCGGGCCACGGGCCTTGCGCCCGGTCGAAGCGACCGCTGCGAAGACACGGCCGTACGCGCGGGCGGCATTGCCGTCGAAGGGCAGCGGGTCGAAGGTCGCTTCGACCCGCTGGAGCCGGTCCTGTCGCCGAGCACGCTCGGTGGCATCACGAGCCGCGGACGGGCCGGCGCTCAGTTCCGCCATGGTGATCGCGCTCACGGCGACCTCGCGTGGGAGAACGGCTGGGTCCAGCGCCTCGAGGTCGATCACCACCGAGGTGTCGAGAATGCCTCTCTCGGCGCCCGCGGGCTCAGCCACGGGGTGCGGAGTCCTGGTCGGCGAGCGCATCGAGGTCGGCACGGAACAACGCCGCATCGATTGCCGGCGCGCCGGTGAACACGGCCACCGCCGCACGGGAATCGACGAACCGTTGGCGTCGCAGCGGCGTCAATTCGCCTACGGGCACCCCATTCCGTGTGACGACGAAGGACTCTCCTTCGTCCAGGGCGCGCATGATCCGTCCGCTCTCGTTGCGAAGTTCCCGCTGCGTCAGATCCCGGGGCACGGCTTCGAGTGTAGCACGCCGTGCCACGCTGGCCACTGCGGCGTCAACGCCGAAGTGGTGCGGTGTACATTCGGAGCCGGCATGCCAACCGAACGGCGCCCGCGCGCGTCGTCGAACCTCGTCATCGTGAACTGGACCACCCTCGATTCCGATTCCGACCACCCGCGCTCGGCCCGACAATCTGCCCGCTTCGACCCCGGCAACCGGCACGTGGACTCCGCTCGGCGATCTCCCCGCACCCCTGGTCTCCAAAGGCAACGTCGATCTCGTCGGAACCATCGACTACTTCGTGGCGACATCCTCTGCCGGATCAGCTGTCCTCGACGGCACCACCTGGAGGTCCCAGCCGACTCCCAAGCACGCCACCGCATCCGTGTTGAGCGAAGGCGTCATCTCCACGCTCACCCTGCAACCGATCGGCGGCGACGCTTCACCG
>JBDZVK010000116.1:0-2660 GCA_040255725.1 Actinomycetota bacterium | reverse complement strand
GACGCAGCCCGACCACCCCGAACTCGACGCTGGTCGTGCCCGCGGGCATGCGGTCCACGCCTGGGCCACAAGAGTGTCGCAGTGATCTCAGCTCCTCACCAGAGGTCGACGCTCAGTCCTCCGGCCAGGGTGGCGCCGAGTTCTCTGGCGGCGTCGAGGTCGGCATCGGTCACCTCGCCGATCACGACGAGGGGCGGCTGCACCTGGTTCCACTGCAGACCGGTGAGGATCTTGTTCGTCTGGTCCAGGGCGCCGGTCGCGTCGGTGTCGCCCTTCATGACGATCGCACAGGGCAGACCGACGGTCTCGTCCAGGCACGGGTAGTAGATCCGCTCCAGGAAGTCCTTCATCAACCCGGTGATCATGCCCAGCCGCGGTGGTGCGGCGAGCACGATCAGGTCCGCGCCACGCACGTCGTCGGGCCCCGCGTCGAGCGGTTCGACGACCCGGGTCGTCACCCCCTCGATGCCCTCGGTGCGGGTGCCCTCGACGAGCGCATCGACCAGGCGGGCGTTGTTGCCGGTCCGCGAGGCACACACCACGAGCAGCGTCTTGTCGGCGGTTTCCACATCCACACTCCCAGCCTCGCACCGAACGCCTCGTCGCGGAACCCCATCGGAACTTGTCGCAGTTACTCCCGCCTTCCGGGAGCAACTGCGACAAGTTCACGGAGGGATCAGGCGGTGGGCAGGGTGTAGTCCCCGAAGCGCTCGCGCAGGTCCTTCTTGGAGAACTTGCCGACCGAGGTCTTGGGGATCTCCTCGATGAACACCACGTCGTCGGGCAGCCACCACTTGGCGACCCGCGGCGTGAGGAACTCGATCACCTCGTCCTTGGTGAGCCCCTCGCCTTCGGCGACGACCACGCAAGCCAGGGGGCGCTCCTGCCACTTGGGGTGCTTCACGCCGATGACCGCCGCCTCGGCGATCTTGGGGTGGGCCATCATCTCGTTCTCCAACTCGACCGACGAGATCCACTCCCCGCCCGACTTGACCACGTCCTTGGTGCGGTCGACGATGCGGATGTAGCCGTCCGCGTCGACGGTGGCGACGTCGCCGGTCTTGAGCCAGCCGTCGTCGGTGAACGACTCGGCCGAGCGGTCGTCGTTGTAGTAGCTCTTCGCGATCCACGGGCCCTGTGCCTGCAGCTCGCCACGGGATACGCCGTCTCTGGGCACCTGCTCACCCGTGACCTGGTCGACGATCCGCAGGTTCACGCCGATCATCGGCAACCCGATGGTGGAACCCAGCTCGAACAGTTGGTCTTCGGACGCGTCGGCGAACTTGGACTTGACCACGCCGACCGAGCCGACCGGTGAGGTCTCGGTCATACCCCAGGCCTGCGTGATCGGGATGCCGATCTCGGCCTTGTAGGCCTCCGACAGCGACCGCGGCACGGCGGAACCGCCACAGGGCACGGCCCGCAGGGCCGAGGTGTCGCGTCCCTTCAGCTCGGGCAGCACGCCCATCCAGATCGTTGGCACCCCCGCGGTGATCGTCACCTTCTCCTCGACGATGAAATCCGCGAGCGCCTTCGGGGTCATCTGCGGGCCGGGCAGGATCAGGTCCGCCCCCACCCCTACGGTGGCGTGCGCGATGCCCCAGGCGTTCGCGTGGAACATCGGCACCACCGGCATGATCTTGTCCCGCTCGGTCACGCCGATCCCGTCGGCCACCATGATCGCCATGGCGTGCAGGAACTGCGACCGGTGGCTGTAGACGACGCCCTTCGGGTTGCCGGTGGTGCCCGACGTGTAACACATCATCGCGGCGTCGTTCTCGTCTTCGACGTGGAACTCGACCGGCGACGCGCCGGCGAGCAGGGTCTCGTAATCGTGGAGCTGGATCTTGCCCGCGTCGGTCGGGACCTCGCCGCCGTCGTTCATGACCACGATGTGCTGGACGGTCTCGAACGTGTCGAGCAGGGGCCACAGCAGCTTGGTGAGCGACGCATCGACGAAGATCACCTCGTCCTCGGCGTGGTTCACGATGTAGGTGAGCTGGTCGGGAAACAGCCGGATGTTCAGCGTGTGGACGACCCGACCGGTGCAGGGTGCCGCGAAGTAGAGCTCGAGGTGGCGCTGGGTGTTCCACCCGAACGTGCCGACCCGGGCATCGGCCGACAGCCCGAGGTCGCCGAGCACGCCGCCGAGTCTGCGGGTGCGCTCCGCCCATTCGCCATAGGTCGTGCGGTCACGCCCGGTGGCGGTGCCGGTGACGATCTCCTTGTCGGCGAACAGCTTCTCGGCTCGGTCGAACAGCATGATCTCCGACAGCGGCACATCCTGCATCAGGCCCTTCATCGAACGAATCCCCTTGGAAGCGCCGGCCGTGATGCGCACGCCACGCCGGGACCGGAACCGGGGGTGACGCACCCTGCAGCGTAGGCGACCCGCACGACCGCCGCGTCCGGCGCCGCGCCCACCGACACGCTGCGAACGTCGGGGCACCGGGTCGCCGGCACGTGACATCACAGGCTGCCGGCGCGCGCCGCGCCCCGCCGTTCGTGGTGGCGCCGGGGACGGCGCGGGCGATACTGGGCGGCACCGGGCGTCGAGCGAGGGCGAGGTGACCCACCGTGGCCAAGAAGTCGAAGAGCAGACCATCGACCGCGATCTGGGACGTCGAGCCGGTGACGGTGCGACGGATCCAGCCCTACGC
>JBDZVK010000115.1:4994-8144 GCA_040255725.1 Actinomycetota bacterium | reverse complement strand
GGGGGTGGCGCGGGCGAGGGCGAGGAACTCGGAGCGGGTGCGCGGGTCGTCGCGGACCTTGCCCCGCACCGCGGAGGTGACGGTGTGGGCGCCGCTCGCCTGGATGCCGCGCAGCGACATGCACAGGTGCTCGGCCTCGATGAGCACGCCCACGCCTCGGGGCGCGAGGTTGGCGACCAGCCAGTCGGCGATCTGGGTCGTGAGGCGTTCCTGGTTCTGCAGCCGTCGGGAGAAGTGATCGACGACCCGGGCGAGCTTCGACAGCCCCACGATCCGCTCGCCGGGCAGGTACGCGACGTGGGCGACCCCGATGAAGGGCAACAGATGGTGGGCGCACAGTGAGTGCATCGGAATCGACCGGGCGATCACCAGCTCGTCGTAGTCGCCGTCGTTGGGGAAGGTCGTGCAGCTGAACGGTTCGGGCGTCAACAGCTCGGCGAACGAGTCGGCGACCCGGCGCGGGGTGTCGGCGAGTTCGGGGTCGGCCACCGACTGGCCCAACGCGGTGATCAGGTCGACGACCGCGGCGCGGGCCGCGATCACGTCGATCGGGCGGCCCGCCGGTGGGGCGGGCGGGGTGGCGGTCCGCCGGTCGAGGTCGTCGAGGTCCAGCACGTCGGTCATTTCGGCTCCTTCCAACGCCAATAAAGATTGAGAATAGTGTGTGACCGGCGACCTCTCTATGTCAAGGCGAACTTGAGTCTAGACTTGGCTGGGTCAGAGATGCCCTGTCGTCGAGCAGTCGGCGCACCACCGAACTGCGGCGCATGCCCCGTCGAGCCGCGTCGCAGAAAGCGAGTGCAGAATGCCGACCCGAGAGGTGAACGGAACGAGGAAGCAAGTGACGAGTGAAGATCTCGATGCCGTCAGTGCGTTGGCCGAACCGACCCGCCGCGCACTGTACGAGCACGTCGTGGCCCAGCACGACTGGGTGAGTCGTGACGAGGCCGCCGCCGCGCTCGACCTCCGCAAGGGCATCACCGCGCACCACCTCGACCGGCTCGAGGCCGACGGCCTGCTCGTCAGCGATCACCAACGGCGCAACGGCCGGACCGGCCCGGGGGCGGGCCGACCGTCGAAGGTCTACCGCCGTGCCGAAGACGGCTTCGCGGTGTCGTTCCCGCCGCGTCGCTACGACCTCGCAGGCCGGGTACTTTCGGTTGCCGCCGACCGGGCGCGCCTCGATGGGGTGGCCATCGACGACGCGGTCGAAGAAGCGGCTCGCGCAGAAGGTGCCCGCCTCGGCGCCGGGGCGCGGCATCGGGCGGGCGACGCGCCGGGGCGTGACGAGCGCCGCCGGGCGTTGTTCGCGGTGTTGCGCGACGACGGGTTCGAACCCGACACCGGCGACGACGGGGTGACCGTGTTGCACAACTGCCCGTTCCACGAGTTGTCATCGACCCACACCGAGCTGATCTGCGGCATGAACCACACGATGTTGTGTGCGGCGGTCGAATGCTGCGGCGACACCGGACTCGAAGCCCGCCTGGAGCCGAGTTCACGCGCGTGCTGCGTTCGCTTCCATCCCGCCCCTCCCGACGTGAGCGATGCCGGCGGTGGGGATGCGAGGATCGACGCGGCCGAGACGGGCGGCGACGGACCGTCGCCACGGGTGGGGTAGGCCCGGACGCACCTCCGGGACGAACTGGTTGTGCATGATCTATGCTTTCCGCGAATTGCTCTTGCACGACCGCCTGTCCTTCGATCCGGGTAGTGTCCAGTGGCTCATCCGATGCCCAGCTCCGACATGACGTCTGCGATCCGGGCCGCTGTCGAAGGGGACGAGGACGCCTTCGTACAGGTCTGGTCCGAGTACCAGCCGCGGTTGCTCCGCTTCGTCACCCCACTGGTCGATGCCGACGATGCCGCCGATCTCACCTCGGCGGTCTGGGTCGACATCGTCCGACGGCTCCACGAGTTCGTCGGTGGTGACGCCGAATTCCGTGCCTGGTTGTTCACCCTTGCGAGGCGGCGTGCGATCGATCGGTACCGGTTCCGTTCCCGCCATCCCGAAGAGCTCCTCGCGGTGGTCGATGATCGACTGCTCGAGACGGCGCCGGAAGAACCCGAGGTCGAACTCGAAACCCGAGAAGCGACCGGCGACATCATCGCACTGATCAAGACCCTGCCCCGCAGCGAGGCCGAGGTGGTGTTGCTCCGCGTCGTCGCCGATCTCGATGTGCCGACGGTCGCCCGGATCGTCCGAAAGCGGGCCGGCACGGTCAGGGTGCTGAGCCATCGCGGGATCAACCGATTGCGCTCCGCAGTGGAGACACAAGAGCAGCCTCAAGCGGCGAAAGCATCGTGCCGATGAGCGCGAGGAGACCGAAATGACCCGGATTCGCGAGATCGAAGACCCCGACACGGTCGACGAATCGGTGATCGACGCATTGTTCTCGGGAATGATCGATGCTCGTACCGATCCGTCATCGACGGATGCGCGCCTGGCGCGCCTGTTCGCTGATCTGCGCACGGTGGACCGCTCCGAGTCGGTTGCCGATCAGCAGGCGGTGCGGGAGCTCTTCCGGCGCGAGTTCGGGGGCGCCGACGGGTCGGGTGGCCCGGAGGCGGCCGTCGTGCGCGGCGCGAGGGCGACGCGCCGAGTCGGCCGGAAGGCGGCAGCGCTCGGGGTGGTTTTTGCCCTGGGCGCGTCCGGCGTGGCGGCGGCTGCGGGGGTGTTGCCCGACCCGTTGCAGCGCCGGTTTCACGATGCGCTCGCGGAGGTCGGGATCTCGGTGCCGGATGGACCGCCGCGCTCGGATCGGCCGGGTGCCCCGGCTACCAGCGGCGGCCCGGACTCGACCAATGCGGTGACGACACCCTCCGACGCCTCGAGTGGCCCGACATTGGGCGACCCGACCACTTCGGCCGGCCGGGGTTCCCCGGGATCCCACCGTGGCGGCCCCGACGCGCCTCCGGGCAACGGGACGGAACCCGCCGGCTCGGCGAACCCGAGTCCGGGTGGGTCGGCGAATCCGAGTCCGGGTGGGTCGGCGAATCCGAACCCGGGTGGGTCGGCGAACCCGAATCCGGGTGGGTCGGCGAATCCGAACCCGGGTGGGTCGGCGAACCCGAATCCGGGTGGGTCGGCGAACCCGAACCCGGGTCGGCCGGCGAACGCGAAGGAGGGCGGGTCGGCGAACGCGAACC
>JBDZVK010000115.1:2289-4894 GCA_040255725.1 Actinomycetota bacterium | reverse complement strand
CCGAACCCGGGTCGGCCGGCGAACGCGAAGGAGGGCGGGTCGGCGAACGCGAACCCGGGTCGGCCGGCGAACCCGAATCCTGGTGGGTCGGCGAACCCGAATCGGGGGCGACCGCCGGGCAAGTGAACCGGTCACGGCCGCTAGCGGACAGGTGGCCGCGGATCGAACCCGAACAACGGGTGGATCTTCCGACGTGGTACCGATCGTGACCCGTCGATTGCCCTCAAGTCGACCGCGTGACCTGCCGACATGATGAGAACATCATCGTCGGCGACGCCGTCCACGACCGACCCCGGTATTCGACGGCCGATCGCCAGAAGATGATGATTCTGGCTCAATTCGGGTGAACCATGTAACGCTGGCGGTGGCGGCGACGGTTAACCCCGTGCCATGAATGTCTCGACTGGTAGTGCGTATGCAGAGCAGGGGATCCCCGACCGGTGCTGCAAGGCGGTCGGCCGGCGAAGGTTGCGATGGGCCGCTCATCGTCGGAAGGATCGTGACGATCGGGGCGCGACCATGGTCGAGTTCGCGATCGTCGCACCGCTGTTGTTCCTGTTGCTCTTCGGCATCATCGACTTCGGGTGGCTCCTGAACCAGCAACAGGACGTCCGCTACGGTGCCCGTGAAGGTGCCCGTATCGCAGCCGTGTCGTCGGTGAACTCGTCGACGCCGACGACGCCGGCCATCGTGAAGGCGATCTGTGACCGCATGGATTCGTCGAGCACCCAAATGCACGTCTCACTCGTGGCAACGCCGTCGGTGGGCACCACCGCGCAGATCGGCGATCTCGCGACGATCGAGGTCTGGAAGCCGGCGAAGGACATCACCGGGTTCTTCACCGACGTGATCGGCGACACCGTGATCAAGTCCAAGTTGACCTTCCGCCTCGAGCAGCAACCGAACTGGGTGAACACGAGCGGGCTGACCCAGGTCGGCGGCACCGTCACGGGTGGCGAGCCGTGTCCGTCGACGTGACGAAACGCGAGAGGGGCGAGTGATGACGCGACGCGAGATGCCCGGGCGCGATCGACAGAGCGACGATCGCGGTATGACGATCGTGTTTCTCGCACTCGTACTCGTGGTGCTCATGATCTTCGCGGCGTTCTCCGTCGACATCGGCACCGCCTATGCCCAGCGGCGCCAGAATCAGGGTTCTGTCGACACGGCCGCGCTTGCCGGCGGTGTCAAGTTCGTGACGACCGGTAGCTTCGAAAACGCGATCATCGATGTGAAGGCCCGCGTCGCCGACGACATGGGCACCGCGATCACCGACGCGGACTGGGCGTCGTGCACCGACCCCAACGCGTTGGCCACGTCATCGCTCGTGTACTCGCCGACCGAGGGGAGCCCGTGTATCAGCTTTGGCGAGGACCCGAACTCCGACGAGTTGCAGATGCGGGTCCGGCTGCCCGACGTGACGAATTCGACCGCGTTCGCAAAGGTCATCGGCATCGACGAGCTCCAAACCCACGCCGTCGCGGTCGTCGGCATCACCCCGCCGATTCCGATGTTTCCGTCGGCGATCACGACAGGACTCTCGGCTGGAAGCGTCGTCTGCATCGTGGCCGATTCCTCCGGCCAGAACGCCCCGTGCGTGGGTCAGAACGGCGGACAGTTCGGGCAGCTGTTCAACCCCGTCTACTACAGGTCGACTCCTCCTTGCATCGACAACATCGGCACGAACAACGGGACCGACTGGTCGACGTTTGCGCCGGCAATGGCCGAGGGCCTCGACCATCAGCTCATGCCCGACCCCGATTTCGACCCGACCGACCCGACCGCCAACGAGCGACGGAACGGGGGAAACAACTGCACCGTGTGGGGGCCGAACGCCCTCGAGGCGGTCACGGGAAACCCAGCGCCGGGCACGATCACCGCGGGGATGATTCTCGGTCGAAGTGGCAGCGAGCCGACCTACACCGGTCGCCTCGCCGGAGGGCCGTACTCCCACGGCGGCACGTACAACGCGGCGAAGATGGGCGGTGTCGACATCGACAATGCGCCCCTGTGGGCCTTTCTCAAGCCGTCGTTGCCGGCATCCGCGCCGCTGGCGTGTCGGGTTGCCGCACAGATGCCGGTCAAGCGCGACGTCGCTGCCAGCGCGCAGGTACAGGTGACCATGGGTCTGACGCCGGACGGCGTGCAACCGATGTACAAGACACCCGAGAAAGTGATGACCGCGTGTCTCGGCGCTTGGACGATGGACGACGGGCCGATCTTCACCAACGACGTCGCGGAATCCCGCCGCGCCGTCAACGTGCCCCGCTACTGGGAGACGACCCCGGTCACATCCGGCTTCAACCACATCAGGGATTTCGTGCCGGCGTTTCTGACCGGCGAATACCAGTCGGTGCCGTCGTGCCCGGGTAGCTACGGGGTACCGAACGGTACCCAGGCGTGCATAGACGCCGTGGGTGCGGATCCGTCGAAGACGCACTGGGCGGGGACGGCGATCACCGACAGCAGCACGTGGAACAAGCCAAATACGACACTGAACGGCGTTGCCGGAATCTTCATTCCCTGCGGCTCGTTGCCCGAGACGATCTGTAGGCCCGACCCGTCAGACCCGGAGGGATTCGGCGGCGTCGTGCAGATCGTGAAG
>JBDZVK010000115.1:0-2189 GCA_040255725.1 Actinomycetota bacterium | reverse complement strand
GCGACGATGGTGCTGCTCGCGGTCGTGCTCGTCGTACTGATGATCTTCGCGGCGTTCTCGGTCGACATCGGCACCGCGTACGCGCAGCGGCGTGAGAACCAAGGCGCGGTCGACACCGCCGCAGTCGCCGGCGGCGTGTACTTCCTGTACAAGGGCGGCAGCTTCGAGTCGATGGTCGAAGAGGTCAAGGACCGCGTCGAGCAAGACATGGGAACCAAGGTCTCAGAGGCCGACTGGTCGGCATGTACCGATCCAAACGCGCTGCCGATCCCATCGACGACGCCGGGCTTCGCGCCTGTCAATGGCACACCGTGCATCAGCTTCGGGCGCGCCGGCGACTCCAATACCTTGAAGATGCGCGTGAGGTTGCCAGACGTGGCGAACGCGACGGCGTTCGCCAAGGTCATCGGCATCGACAAGCTCGAGACGCACGCCGTCGCGGAAGTGAACATCGGGTCACCTCTCGGCGGAGCATTCCCGGCCTTTCTGTTGTCAGGCGTGACCGCCGGTGATGTTGTGTGTGTGCTGAATGCCCCTCAAGGACAGGACACGCGCTGTAACGATTCTACAAGCGGCCAACGTGGAACTTTCAAGCCCTATTATTATGCGCCGGCCGCTGGCTGCGCGGATGGGAACGCGGGTAGCGGTAACTACTATTCCCAGGCGCCGGCAATAGCCCTTGGCCTTGACCATCTCCTTGCCCGATTCCTGGGCAATCCAATCGACGTTGGGCTAGCCAATGAGCGGATCAACGGAGGCGGAGGTTGCACGGTGCTCGGGCCCAATACTGTGAACAACTCGAGCGGCTTCTCCAACCAAACCATCACGATGGGGCTTCTGACTGGCGACGGCGGCGGCGGTCCAAGCTACATTGGACGCCTCGTGGGCGGCGATTACTCTCAAGGCGCGGGTGGCAATTTGAACACCGCAACCATGGCCGACCTGGCTATCGACAATGCACCCCTTTGGAGTTTCCTCAAGAATCCCCTCCCGCCAACCGCTCCGCCGGAATGTCGCGCTGCCGGACAGATGTCACCGAAGCGTGACGATGCCGTCGCGAACCTCGCTAGCCTCGAATCCACAAATGGGCTTATCATCGATGGGGCGCCAGCGTATGCAACGCCAGAAGATCTCATGGCGGGCTGCTTGGGCAAGTGGGCGTCCTCGGACGGACCAATTTTCACTTCCGACTTCGCGAAGTCACGCCGAGCTGTCGCGGTTCCCCGATATTGGGAGACCGAACTGGGTCCCGCGTCGACCAACTATCACATACGCGACTTTGTCCCGTTGTTCCTCACCGGTGAATTTCAGGTGGACAATACAACTCACTGGGCTGGTGACGAGATCCCTGAAAATGGGCCAGTCCACAATGCGTGGAACCCCAATGGGAACGGTCAGACAAAGAAGCTGATCGTCGGCGAGGAAGGCATGTACGTTCCGTGTGGGTCATTGCCCGAGGGAATCTGTGTCGCCTCCGACACCCCAGGCAACGACGGGTTCGGCGGCGAGGTCCACGGGGTGACGCTCACCCACTAGCCCCTCGGCCCTGCAGCACAGCACAGCACCGCGGTAGCCGCTGCGGCGGCGGTCGGGTGCGGCCGGTAGCATTGGACCCACCATGAAAATTCTGGATCGCATCCTCCGCGCCGGAGAAGGCCGCAAGGTCAAGGCCTTGTCGACGTTGGTCCCAGACATCAACGCGCTCGGCGACGAGTACTCACAGCTGTCCGACGACGAGCTGCGCGCCAAGACGCCCGAGTTCAAAGAGCGCCTCGACAACGGCGAAGACCTCGAAGACCTGATGATCGAGGCGTTCGCGACCGTCCGCGAAGCGGCCGATCGCGTCATCGGCCAACGCCACTACGACGTGCAGCTCATGGGCGGTGCAGCGTTGCACTTCGGCTGGGTCGCCGAGATGCGCACCGGTGAGGGCAAGACGCTGGTGTCGACCCTGCCGGTGTACCTGAACGGCCTGTCGGGCAAGGGCGTGCACGTGGTCACCGTCAACGACTACCTGGCCACCCGCGACGCCGAATGGATGGGTCGCATCTACCACTGGCTGGGCCTCGACGTCGGCCTCGTGTTGCCCCAACAGGGTTTCGACCCCGCACACAAGCGCGCCCAGTACGCCTGTGACATCACCTACGGCACCAACAACGAGTTCGGCTTCGACTACCTGCGCGACAACA
>JBDZVK010000114.1:0-8148 GCA_040255725.1 Actinomycetota bacterium | reverse complement strand
CGGGTCGATCGGGCGGCGACGGGCGGCGGCCGGGCCGGAGTGTCGATCCCGGCGGTCGAGGGGCGGGCCTACCGCCTGGCCGTCGTCGGGGACGGCGACGGCGCGGCCTTCGACCTGGCGATCGATCAACCCGACTCGGGGTCACCCATCAACGATCATCCCGACGGCGCGGTCGACGTCGGCGGTGCCGTGGCGAAAGCGTCGAGCACCCACGACGCACAGACGATCGCGATCGCCACCCTCGGCGGAGCCACCGCCGACCCACAAGAGCCGGCCACCGGCGGGGTTCCGGCCGCCCATTCGCTCTGGTACGCCTGGACCCCCGAACATTCGGGTGGCACCGCCACCTTTGCGGCCACTCCGAGTGCAGGTTCGACCGGCTCGTTCCGGGTCGCGGTGTACCGCGCCGCGGACACCGACGGCACCCCGGGCCTGGGCATCGGCGATCTGACGCCGGTGTCCGGTGGCGCCGACGGTGGGCCGTTCTCACCGGTGGCGGACACGACCTACCTGATCTCGGTGGACGGCCCCGAGGCGTTCTTCGAGCTCAGCGTGACCGCGAGCGGCGTCGCGTCGAACAGCGACGCCGCGCCGCCGAAGGTCACCTGTGACCCGGCTCCGACGGGCTGGTCCGACGCCGCGACCGTGAACGTGTCCTGCACCGCCACCGACGGTGGCACGGGACTCGCCGCGGCCGGTGACGCGACCTTCACGTTGTCGGCCTCGACACCCGAGGGAGTGGAGTCGGCCGATCGACGCACCGATTCCCGGCCGGTGTGCGATGCCGCCGGCAACTGCGTGACCGCCGGCCCGATCTCGGGGATCCACGTCGACCGTAAGCCACCCGTGGTCCACTGTGGCGCTCCCGACGGGGCGTGGAGCGCCACGGCGCCGTCGCTCACGTGCACCTCGAGCGACCACGGATCAGGCCTCGTCCATGCCGGCGACGCGTCCCGCACCTTCGGGGCGGCCGCACCGCCGGACGCCGAAGCGAGCGTGTCGATTCCGGGCGCCGACATCTGCGATCGGGTCGGCAACTGTTCGACGGTCGGACCGTTCGGTCCGGTCGAGATCGACACCAAGGCGCCGGAGGTGACCTGCGCGACGCCGCCCACCGGCCCCCAGTCCGCGCAGGTCGAGGTGTCCTGCACCGCGACCGACGCCGGTTCTGGTCTGAACAAGGCGACCGATGCGTCCTTCACGCTCGGCACCGACGTGCCCGCGGGCACCGCGTCGAGTGACGCCTCGACCGACGACCGCACCGTGTGCGACCTCGTCGGCAACTGTGCCACCGTCGGTCCCTTCACCGGGCTGGACGTCGACCTTTCGCCGCCGTCGGTGACCTGCACGCCGGACGACCATGATCCCGTCGACGCCTGGCGCGCGGCGCCGTTCACGATCACCTGCGTCGTGGCCGACGTGGGTAGTGGCCTCGCATCGGGAACCCCGTCGACGATCGTCCAATCCGCGACGATCCCCGACGGTGGGGCCTCGTCGTCGATCACCACCACGTCCACCGGACCCTCCAAGGTCTGCGACGTTGCCAGCAACTGCGTGACGGTGAAACCGGTCACCGGCATTCACATCGACCGTCAGGCGCCGACGGTCACCTGCGGTGACACCGGTGGCAAGTGGTTTTCGCCTGACGCAGTCATCTCCTGTGCCGTCGGTGATGCCGACGGTTCGGGACTCGCCGGAGCGGGCACGGTCACGTTGACCGCGACGTTGCCCGACGGTCAGGAAGGCACCGCGTCGACCGACACCGTGAAGGTGTGTGACGAGGTCGGGAACTGTGCGACTGCCGGGCCGGTCACCGGGGTGCACATCGATCGTCGCGCCCCGTCGTGGCACTGTGCGACTCCGGCAGCGACCTACCTCATCGAGGCGAGGATTCCCTGTACCGCGAGCGACGACGGGTCAGGTCTGGTCGACGCGTCGGATGCTTCGTTCGTCCTGTCCACGAGTGTCGGCGCCGGCCACCGCGACCCGCAAGCCCAAACGGGAACCCGCAAGGTGTGTGACCGTGCGGGTCTGTGTGCCACGGCCGGCCCGGTCACGGTCTCGGTCGACCTCACCCAGGGCGCCGGTGCCGGGCCCGACATCGTCGCTCCCGACAAGGTCGAGGTCGTCTCCACGTTCGATCCCAAGGGTCCCACACCGGTTCCGTACGCCCTGCCGAAGGCCGGTGCCGGATCGGTCGTCGACTGTCACCCCGCGCCCGGAACCATGATGCGCCTGGGTTGGACGACCGTGGTGTGCGAAGCGGCCGACGCACACGGGACGTCGATGACGTCGTTCCCGATCGCGCTGCACGCGTTGCCGGGGCTCGCGGCCACCGGCGATGCCGCACCCGGCGGAGCGTGGCGGGCCGTCGGGGTCGGCTACGCCCACGGTTCCGACGTGTCCGTCGAGGTCGACGGCCACCGGGTCGCGACCGGTGCGGCCGCGAGCGACGGCCGGGTGCAGGTGACCTTCACCGTTCCGGCATCCCTGGCGAGTGGCGATCACCTTCTCGTCGTCCGTGGCACGACCCCCGAGGGTGACCCGCTGTTGACCGTGGCCCATCTCGGGGTGGTCGCCACCAAGGCCGCACCGCCCGACGCGCCACCCACGGATGCCCCGGTGTTGCCGCCGACCGGTCCGGCGATGCCTGCCGATCCCGGCCCGGCGCCATTGCCTCCCCGGTTCGAGAACCCGGCTGCCACGAACCCGACGTCCCCGACGACGCCGAACGGTACGACGTCGACCCCAGGGTCGGGGCCGCAGGGCAACGCCACGTCGCCGGCTGGGTCGTCTCCAGGCGCTGGTTCGCACGGCAACGGCGGTTTCCCGTTGGGGCACCTCCCGAGGACAGGTGCGGACATCGCCGCCTGGCTGGCCCTCGGTGTCGTGCTGGTCGCGGCAGGGTTCGCCCTGACCAGGTTCCGTCGCCGCGCCACGCGCTGAGCCACCCACAGCGCGCTCACGCGCCGACCCACAGCGCGCTCACGCGCCGACCCGGACCCCACGGGTCGCGTTTCATGGCTCGGACGGCTCGCGTGGTGCTCTGGGGCACGGTCCGGTGACGGAATCGGTGTCATCCGAATCGCTCGCCTGGGAGTCTGTAGGGGTGATGGCCCATCGACGCGCGGACTCCGACGGCGCAGTGACCCGTGAAGAGGTCGGCCGGTTGTACGTGGCGGGGCGCGACGACCTGTTCCGCCTGGCGTGGTTGACGGTCGGCGACGCACAGGTTGCCGAGGATCTCGTCCAGGAGGCGTACACCCGCCTGTACGAGCATCCCGAGCGGGTCCGTGACGCCGGTCGGGTCGAGGCCTACGTGCGCTCGATCGTGTTGAACCTCGCCCGCACCCGATTCACCCGTCGGTCCCGGCGGGGCCGACTCGACCTGCGGATCGCGCACGACCCGACCGGGCAGGCCCGTGCCCCCGACACCGACCCGATGCGCAGCGTCGACGACCGGGCGATCGTTGCGGCCGCGCTCGACGAGCTCTCACCGAATCAACGTAGCTGTGTGGTGGCCCGGTACTGGCTCGGCCTGAGCGACGCCGAGATCGCCGAGGCGACCGGACTGGCACTCGGGACGACCAAGACCCACCTGCGGCGGGGTTTGGCCACGCTGCGCAACCACCTCGACGACGCATCCGTTCTCACCCTGGAGGCAGACCCATGTCCCTAGACCTCGAAGACCGCCTGGAGCACGGACTTGGCGAGCTGGCCCGCCGGGCGCCCGTGCCCGACGAGTGGCCGGAACTCGGCACTCGCATCATCCCGATCGATCCACGGCCGCCTCGGCGACCTCGCCTGATCACCGGTCTCGTGGCGGCCGCTGCCGCGATCGTCGTGATCGCCGCGGCGGCGTTCGTCGTGAACCGTGACGATGGGACCGGTCCGACCAACGTGGCCGCGGCACCCTCATCGACCGATGATGCCGCCGGATCGGCAGCGCTCGGCGGTCACTGGAGTGGGACCGGTCCACGCCTGACCGACGAACAACTCTCATCGATCATCGCGACGGTGGAGCTGCCCGACGGAACGTCCACGGTGGTCCCCCGCTCGGGATACGGAGCGGATGAACAGGGGGCGCCACCTGACCACAGCGAGAAGGTGGTCGATGTGTCGGTTGCTCGCACCAACGGCCCCGATTTCAGCGTTGCTTGCCGTCCTGACATGGATGCCTACCCTTCCGGTGATGGTTGCCTGACGGCAGATCAGCGCATGGCGATCGTGCAGTATCTGGCTTCGTTGCCGCCGCCACAGGACCAGCAGTCGGATACCGGTCTTGTGGGTACGGGGCCTGAAGTGTTGATGGCGGTCGTTCGATCGGTTCCGCTCGGAACCGCCCCTGGATCGGTCTGTCGCTCGTCGAGCGCCGCCGATGCCGGCGATTGTGATCGACATGCGGTCGATCGGGTCTGGGTCTTCGCCCCGACGGGTCCGGCCGCCGGAGATTTCGTCATGATGGCCAGAATTCCCCACGTCGATGTGCTCGCCGGGCTCGAGCCGATCGGTCGCTGGACGCCCGACGGGGTTTCGCCGGCGACCTCCCGACCCGCGGCGTCGACGTCGGTGGACCCGGTCCCGTCATCGACGACCGGGGCAACCGAAGCGGCACCCTCGACGTCGGCGACGCCGCCCACGTCGGTCGGATCCGATTCCCCGCCGTCCACGGTCGCCCCGTCGTCGACCTTTTCGTCACCCACCACGACCGCTGCAAGGGGGTCCGGAACGTCGTTGGAACCTCCGACCTCTCCGGCGACTACCCCCGATCGGACGTCGAAAGGTCCTTGATCGGACCGCTGGGCGCGGCATCGGACTCATCGGACTCATCGGTGCCGACACCTGAGGCGGTCCGATCTCGACATTCGGTGCAACTCGGCTACGTAAGCGGCCGGGGGTTCAGGTCGGGGCGGAGTCGTCCAGGAACGCCCGGACGAAGGCGAGGTCGGCGTCGGCATCGCTGACCCGGAGGCGCCCTGGGGCAACGATGACGAGGCGGTCACCGGTGGATCGCAGTGTCACCGGGTGGGCCAGGAGCAGCTCGGCCCGGCGGTCGGTGAGCAACGTGGCGAACGCCTCCGGGTCAGGGGCATGGCAGCGGAACGACCGGTCGAAGCGCTCGTGGCCGGTCGTCACATCGTCGAAGCCGAGTGCCTGGCCGACCCGGGCAGCCACCCCGGCAGGGGTCACCGAGAATGACGCCATCGGCGCTGCCAACCTCGCGATGACCACGCGGTGGAACACGGCGGACTGGCGATCGGCAAAACTGGAAGGGACGTTCAGCGAGTAGTGGTACTCGAAAGCCGTGACCGGCGTGCCCTCCACGGTGCCGGTGACGACATCGGACGCCTCGCGGGTGTGGCCCGATTCGAAAGGTGGACCGGTCAGTCCGGTCAGGACCGCATCGTCCCGCTCGGTGAACGTCCACCCGTGGGTGTCGGCCCAGGTGTGGGTCGCGGATCGACGGCGGCGATTCGCGGTGCGCCCGAACGCGAGCAGCGCCGCGCCGGCGACGACGAACACGACGATCAGGACCCCCGTCAGCGGCACTGCCCACCGATGTTACCCCTGACGGTTCACGGTGCCCGTGCGAGGGCCGAGAGCGGTGGCCGTCCGACGGGACCCGCCCCGTCAGCGGGTCCGATTTCCACCGCTATTCTGAGCGGCGCCATGCGCACACCGAACTTGATCGTCGCCGGGGTGATGAAGTGCGGCACGTCGTCGCTGCACACCTATCTCGCCCAACATCCCGACATCTTCATGACCGAACCCAAGGAACCGCATTCGCTCATGCTCCGCGACGCCGACGACGACGTGCGCGCCGAGTGGGACACGCTGCTCGCCGATGCCGACGGTGCCTCGATCCGAGGAGAGTCGTCGACCAACTACTTCCACATGCCCGGCATCGCCGAGCGGATGCGCCGGCTCACCGACGGGCTGAAGATCATCATCGTCTTTCGGAATCCCGTGGACCGTGTGTGGTCGCACTACACCTGGCTGCGACGCCTCGGTCTGGAACGTCGCAGTTTTCGGCGAGCGTTCGAAGCCGAGACCGGTGTCGAGCCCGACCCGTCGATGCTCGTATTGATGACGGTCAAGAACTACGAACGGATCAGCAGCTACCCGCACCTGCTCGAGCGGTATCTTGCTCAATTCGACCGTGAAGACATCTTCATCGTCACGACCGAAGCGCTCTCGAGCCGCGGCCCCGAAACCTTGTCGTCGTGCTACCGGTTTCTCGGGGTGGACGACCATGTCACCGATACCGAGGGACGAGAGAACGTCACCGTGGCGCGGCGATTTCCCCGCTCGAGTCGGGTGCTGCTCGGCTACGACGTCACCCATCCCGACGACCGCCACCCCGAAGCGCGCCTGAGTCGCGCATTTCTGCGAATGCGCGCCGCGAACAGCCAGGTCCGACGCGTGTCCGATCGCGTGGGGTCACGCCTCGCGGTCGTGACCAAACCCGACGACGTCTTCGACGTCGAGGATCGCCGTCGCCTCGTCGAGCACTACCAGGAGGACGTCGCTCGGCTGCGCGCACTCACCGGATGCGACTTCGCCGAATGGGACGGCGACTTTCCCCGAACCTGAGTTGCACGGGCTCCTTGGGCGCTTCGACGAGACGCCACGTAGACTGGAACGACCACAATCACCGATCTCCCGGGGGATATCGAACCATGGCCGGATCAGTCATCATCGCCGGAGCCCGTACTCCGATCGGCAAGCTCTCCGGGGCGGTCGCCTCGCTGAGCGCCGCAGACCTGGGGGGTGTCGCGATCAAGGCGGCACTCGAGCGCGCCGGCATCGACGGCGAACAGGTCGACTACGTGTTCATGGGCCACGTACTCCAGGCCGGCGCCGGCCAGATCACCGCCCGCCAGGCCGCGGTCAACGGCGGCATCCCCATGAACGTGCCCGCCAACACCATCAACAAGGTGTGCCTGTCGGGCATGAACGCCATCCACCTGGCCGACCTGATGATCCGTGCCGGTGAGGCCGACATCGTGGTCGCCGGTGGCATGGAGTCGATGACCAATGCCCCGTACCTGCTGCCCGGCGCCCGAGCCGGCTACCGCATGGGCGACAAGTCCGTCGTCGACTCGATGATGTACGACGGGCTGTTCTGCGCCTTCGACCAGTGCGCCATGGGGCTGGGCACCGAGAAGTACGCGTCGTCGGAATCGATCGACCGTGACCTCCAGGACGACATGGCCGCCAAGTCGCACCAGCGGGCCGCCGCCGCGATCGAATCGGGCAGGTTCGCCGAGGAGATCGCGCCGGTCGAAATCCCCCAGCGCAAGGGCGACCCGGTCGTCTTCGACACCGACGAGGGCGTGCGGGGCGAAACCACCGCGGAGTCGCTCGGCAAGCTGCGTCCCGCCTTCGACTCCTCCGGCAACATCACCGCCGGCAACGCCTCGCAGATCTCCGACGGTGCTTCGGCGATGATCGTCATGTCGGCCGAGAAGGCCGCCGAGCTCGGGCTCACCCCGCTGGCCCAGATCCTCGGCTACGGCCAGGTGTCCGGCCCGGACTCGGCGTCGCTGCTCTACCAGCCGGCCAACGCGATCCGTGCCGCGCTCAAGCAGGCCGGCAAGGATGTCGCCGATGTCGACCTGTTCGAGATCAACGAGGCGTTCGCCGCCGTCGGGCTCGCGTCGATGCGCGAGCTCGCGATCACCGACGACATCGTGAACGTCAACGGCGGTGCCATCGCTCTGGGTCATCCCCTGGGCATGTCGGGCAACCGGATCACCCTGACCCTCGCCTATGAGCTGAAGCGCCGTGGCGGTGGCATCGGTGCCGCCGGACTGTGTGGTGGCGGTGGCCAGGGCGACGCCATCATCATCAGCGTCTGATCGACGATGTCACCAACTTCGGGAGGTCAGGACGGTTCTTCCGTCTCGACCTCCCGAAGTTCGCGCCGGGGGGCGGTTCGCCGGCTGGGCCGGCTGGGCCGGCATGTCCTGTCCGCGCTCGGTTCCGGCCGGGGTCGGATCTCCGGGTCGGCTCAGGCGGCGGGACGCATCGTCCAGTGACCATCCGCGCCGCGCACCGTCGAACCCAATTCGTCGAACTGGGCGAGGAGGTCGCCGGCGTTGCGGCGGCCTTCGACGGCCAGGGCCACCTCGGCCCGCATCGCGT